>CBIHME010000125.1:0-2861 GCA_966210965.1 uncultured bacterium | reverse complement strand
GGCATCTGGATCTTGCAACCAGCCTTGATGTGGTTACTAGAGCCGATTATTCGTGATTTCGGCGTAACAGGTATATTGGTCATTATCATCGCAAAACTTCTCGCCTCTATCGCCACGTTTACCTGGAATTATCTATTTTATACGCGCGTAGTGTTCAATAAAAAGAAGTGACGTATACTAGAAGTAGTTATGCATATCGTTATTGACGCCCGAATTATCCATTCCACCACCGGCACCTACGTTAAGCGTCTCCTTCACTACCTGCAACAGGTCGACACCACTAACGACTATACGGTTCTTGTTCCGACAAAAGACCTATCTTACTGGATCCCCACGGCCAGTAACTTTACCGTCAAGCCCGCTGATTTTAAAAATTATTCGCTTGATGAGCAAAAGGGATTTAAAAAGCTTCTTGATAACCTCAGTCCTGACCTTGTGCATTTTTGTATGCCACAGCAGCCAATTGCATATAAGGGCGCAGTCGTCACGACATTTCACGACCTTACGCTGTTAGATACCTACAATTCCGACAAGAACTGGCTTGTCTTTCACGCAAAACAGTTTATCGGGCGTTTTGTTTTTACGATTGCCGCTCGAAAGAGCCGCCACATTATTACGCCAACCGAATACGTTCGGCTTGATGTCAGCGCCCGCCTTGGTGTTCCAATAAGTAAGATCACTACTACTTACGAAGCGGCTGACGCTGTCGAGGGAGATATAAAACCTTATAATCAACCATTCAAAGAATTTATTATGTACGTCGGACAACAAAGCGACTATAAAAACATTAAACGATTAGGTGACGCCCATCAAAAGCTCCTAGAGACACACCCCGACCTTGGTTTGATTTTAGTGGGTAACAAAAGTGCCTCCGCCCTAAAGACGGAAGCGTATTTTAATGAAAAAGGGTATAAAAATATCCTTTTCACAGGGTTTGTCGATGATGATCAGTTAGCCTGGCTGTTTAAAAATTGCCAAGCATACGTCTTTCCCTCGCTTATGGAAGGATTTGGCTTACCCGGCCTCGAAGCGATGACTTACGGCGCTCCGGTCGCCAGCAGCAACGCAACGTGCTTACCCGAGGTGTACGGCGACGCCGCCCATTACTTCAATCCGACCGATAGCGTCGATATAGCGCGCGCAGTTGAAGACATTCTATCTGATCCCGTGCGCCGAGATGAGCTAATAGCAAAAGGCTTCGAGCGCATAAAGCAGTACTCGTGGCGCCGCATGGCCGAACAAACCCACGCCGTATATATGAGCGCCTTAAAAAAATAACTCCACTGATGCGGAGTTATTTTTGATTCTATAGATTCAACTATGAGCTTTTTTGGGCAATGATTATCCGACGTTCTCGTCCTTCGCCTTCAGAAAAACTATGGACGTCTTCGTATTCACTGGCGACATGGTGTACGACGCGTCGGTCAGCGGCGTTAAGATTACCGACGTAAGTATCGCCAGTTCGACGAACTTCTTCGATCCATTCGCGAGCTTGAGCCGCTAGCTTTTCGGCACGTTGTTTTTTGTAGTCACCAATATCAACGTTCACTCGGGTTAGCTGCGCACCCTTGTTACGCAGCGTCGTTGAAATAACATACTGCAAGCTACGCAGCGTCTCGGCGTTCTTACCGATTAAAATACTATTCAACTCTGTTGATGAAACGGAAAGCTCGATAACTTCCTCGTGGCAATCTGCATGAACGGCTGCATTAATACCAAAGAACGATAATGTATCCTCGAGATACTTCTTTGCAAAATCAACTGACTCTTGGGCGTTCACTATTTCCTCGCTTTCTTTGGGGTATCCTTTGCCTCAATCCGGGTAATTGTCGCTGTCTGAGCGGACTTTTGGCGGGCTTTTGCGGTTGCTTTTTTATGTGTGGTCACTGGCGCCTCATCGGCGATTTCTTCCAGCTCTTCTTCGTCTTTCTTCAATAAAATGGCCTGCTGAATCGCACCGACGATATTGGATGTCGCATAATACAATGCGAGTGCGCCCGGCAAACTAATCATAATGAAGAACATAAAGAATGGCATGACTTTTAACATTTTCGTCATGACGACGGCATTCATTTCCGCCTGATCAGCTTGCTTGCCTTCGGCAGCCTCAGCCATGATCTCACGAAAACCTTTTTTCGACTCGGCATGTGGCATTGTTTGCTTGCCCATCACGTACTGCGTATATGCCGCGATGACCGCTAAGATAATCAAAAATACGTCAATGTGACCAGTCGTAAATGCCGTTTTAGTCAGGTCGACAAAGCCAAGGAACATTTCATTGAATTGATCTGGTTTTTGGATAAGCTCCTTTACTGGCACTACCCCCTCCATAAAGCCATAGCTAAACTTGGCAATTTGATCACGGTGGATCGTAAAGATTTGGATCACACTATACAGTGCGATAAAGATAGGCAGCTGAATCAGCAAAATCCCAATAGAACGGAACGGATTAACCCCATTCTGCTTGTACAGCTCCAGCATTTGCATGCTTTCAAGTTGCTTGTTTCCTTTGGCTTGCTTTTTTATTTTTGCCAGCTGTGGTTGAAGTTTTTTCATCGCCTGCGTTTGATGCAACTGCTTTTTAACAAGTGGATACAGCGCAAAGCGCACTAAAATCGTAAAGATAATAATGCTGACGCCAAAATCTCCACCAGGAACAATACTGTACAGTCCGATCAGCAAGTTAAAGATCGGTTGAACTACTAATATATCGAAAATATTCACGCTTAAAACTCCAGAATTCTATTTTCCTTTATTATAACAGATATAGGTACTACTTGTAGAGTTCAGCCTGGGTGAAGAGCTGGCAAATCGTGTCTTTTAGTTCGTCGGCCGGTAAATTAATTACCTCGCTAGAAAAG
>CBIHME010000124.1:0-2907 GCA_966210965.1 uncultured bacterium | reverse complement strand
GAATAGGAGAATACGGCATGCAAGATACGCAAATTGAAGATTTGATTTTAGGTGAGCGACAGCGTCAACGCGATGGATTAGAGTTAATCCCCAGTGAGAATTACGTTTCTAGTGACGTCCTGAAAGCGCTCGGGAGTGAACTGACAAATAAATATTCCGAAGGCTATCCGGGCCGGCGCTATTACGGTGGTCAGGAGTTCACAGATCAGATAGAACAACTGGCAATTGATCGCGCCAAGCAGCTGTTTGGCGCTGACCATGCCAACGTTCAGCCGCACTCTGGCGCACCAGCAAACGAGGCGGTGTATAGCGCTTGGTTAAATCCTGGCGATACGGTGCTTGCGATGGACCTTTCGCATGGTGGGCACTTAACGCACGGCGCGCCCGTCACTCGTAGTGCGCAACTATATAACTTTGTCCGTTACAAAATGAAGAATATCGAAACGGGTGAAATCGACTACGACGAGCTACGTGCGCTTGCCCTTGAGCACAAGCCAAAGATTATCTTGGCTGGATTTAGCGCGTATCCACGCGAACTTGATTACGAAAAGTTTGCCGCTATTGGTAACGAAGTAGGGGCTTTGCTGATGGCCGACATGGCGCATATCGCTGGATTGATTGTTGGCGGGGCTGCAAAGAATCCGTTTGAGTACGGCTTTCATGTCATAACGACGACGACACACAAGACACTTCGTGGTCCACGCGGCGGACTCATTTTATCCAAGGGTATCGTCAGTAATCCACTTAAAGCGCCCGAAAAGACTATCGAGAATATTCCGACACTGATTGACCGTGCGGTGTTCCCAGGTATGCAAGGCGGTCCGCACATGCATGTCATTGCCGCCAAGGCGGTTTCGTTTGGCGAGGCATTGCGGCCAGAGTTTAAAGAATACGCTGCGCAGATTATTAAGAATGCCGATGTGCTAGCTACGGCGATGCAGGGCCACGGATTCCAGCTGATTACAGGGGGCACAAGTAATCACCTGATTTTGGCGGACGTACATAAAAGTTTTGGTGTTAATGGCAAGGACGCTGAGATTGCTTTGGATAAGATCGGATTGACGTTAAATGCCAATAGTGTCGCTGATGATCCACTGCCACGCTTTACACCCAGTGGTATTCGATTAGGGACACCAGCGATCACGACGCGCGGGTTGCGCGAAGGGCATATGCAACAGATTGCCGATTGGATGAAGCAGGCGATTGACGCACGCGAAGATAGTGTCGTCTTGAGTGAATTGCGAAACGAGGTGAAGAGTTTTGTTCAACAATTTCCTTTACCAAGCGATCGGCAGACGATTTTGTAACTAAAATAGCTCGGCAGTCGCCGAGCTATTTTATAAAACATTGTTGACTAAGAGTTTGAAATCCAGCAAGTGATGTTGTAAGTGTTCTGTGTGCCAGATGTTACGCCTGCAGTAACGGATTTATCGGTGCTAGTTCCGTAATCACGGTAGTCAACGCGGACTCCAGTCTGGACGGTAACGGTTGCTGCACTTGTCGCTGCGGCAGCTGCGGCAACCCCGCACTTATAGAAGGCAACGCCGTTTTGTGCTGTTGTGTTCGATAGTGGGGGTGTTGCTGCTGTTACGCCCGTTACGGCGTACGTTGTCGTAGATGCTGCGCCAGTCAGTGCTGCAAGTGTAGCTGGGTAGCCAGTTGTCGTGTCGTCGGTATTGTAGATTTCGGCTTTTTTTGCAACGCTAGTTGCTGCCGACTGCGCACTTGATGTCTTCGCGCGGTTCTGTACACCGTTGTAAGCAACAATACTGATTGCTGCTAGGATACCGATTACCACGATAACGATCAAAAGCTCAACGATAGTAAAACCGCGTTCTTTAGTGTTAAGGTTGATGTTCATGTTTGTTATTGCCCCCTAGGTTATTTATTGTATGTATGTAATATACTACGTCGGCAGTGCAAGCACAAGTATTTTAGAATAATGAAAGTTCGAGTTGAAATTATCTGCAGTATTACCCTGCGGCCGAACATGAGGTAGTACTAGTGGCGTTTCCAGCATATAAATATACGAGGGCTTTTGTCGTGCTGTCCCAGTAGCCAACCCGTGCACCTGATGATGTGCACTGCTGATAGATTAATGCGGTAGGCGCAGTGGCTGATGGTACGACCGTACCTAGCAGTAGTTTGATAGCGGGTGTTAATGATGCAGCTTCTGCTGTAGCAATTGCCTCAAATGCCGTGCCATTCGTTGGGTAGACTCCGTTGCCGATATCGGCCGCGTAGAGGTCGGCTCTATTCTGTACTTCTTGGGCGCTAGTAAGTGCGGATGCGGTGCGTGCTTTATTCTGGACGCCATTGTAGGAGACGATGGTGATTGTCGCTAGTATGCCGATAATAACGATCACGACTAATAGCTCGACGATGGTGAATCCAAGTCCATGGTCTAGTGATTGTTTTTGCTTCATGGCGCGCATACTGATCTTCGACATATCTGGGTTTATTCTACTTAAACATAAGCGTTAATGCAAATATACTGATTGTGTGATTTGCGGAATATAAAAATAACGGACTTACATTCCGTTATTTTTATATTGCTTAGTACGATTATGGGCCGTACTTTATGGCTACTTCGGCGCTAGTTGTATAGTCGAAGTAGTAGACGTTGCCGCCAGCTGCTGTGCCGCTAATGCGTACGCTTTTACCACCATTGGCCGTGCCTGATAGTAGCGCAGTGGCGCTCATGATTGTATCGGTATTTGGAACAACGATAGGCTCTGTTCCGGCTGTTGTTGCCGCTGGAAGGCCGTCGATCTTAGATTCTGCAGTACCCTGTATCTGAGTCTTGGTAGTAGGGTATGCTGAATTAATAGAGTTGTATGCTTCAAGCTTCTTGGCTACGGTACTAGCGAGTGATTGACCAGAGCTTGTCTTCGCGCGGTTCTGTAC
>CBIHME010000123.1:0-2908 GCA_966210965.1 uncultured bacterium | reverse complement strand
TAGCCCTACAGCTATTTCGAGGAGAACCAGCTATCTCCGAGTTCGATTGGCATTTCACCGCTAACCACAGGTCATCCAAACACTTTGCTGCGTGTCCTGGTTCGGCCCTTCACGACGTGTTACCGTCGCTTCAGCCTGCCCATGGTTAGGTCACCCGGTTTCGGGTCTAATCCCTAGTACTAAATCGCCCTATTCAGGCTCGCTTTCACTGTGGCTCCGTCAATTGACTTAACCTTGCACTTAAAATTAACTCGCTGGATCGTTCTACAAAAAGCACGCCGTCACAGAACAAGTCTGCTCCGACTCCTTGTAGGCACAGAGTTTCAGGATCTATTTCACTCCCCTCCCGGGGTTCTTTTCACCTTTCCCTCGCGGTACTAGTTCACTATCGATCGTATATTATATTTAGCCTTGGCTGGTGGTCCAGCCGGATTCAGACAGGGTTTCTCGTGCCCCGCCCTACTCGATAAAACACGTATAAGGTCAGCGTCGTTTTCGCATACGCGACTTTCACGTTCTTTGGTTAGTCATTCAAACTATTCTGCTAACCACGCCGTTTTCTTACCTTACTAACACCTGATAGAGTGTTATCGCAAATCAGATACCTCTAGTAAACTAAAGTTCTCTGACTTGGTCTCGTGTTATATCACAACCCCTTATAAGTATTCGTCTATCAACTTATTCGCCTGTAAACAGGCGAAAACTTGTAAGGTTTGGGCTCTTTCCGTTTCGCTCGCCACTACTCCGGAAATCATTATTTATTTTCTCTTCCTCGCCCTACTAAGATGTTTCAGTTCAGGCGGTTCCCTCCAAATTCCCTATATATTCAGGAACAGGTAACACGACATGACTCGTGCTGGGTTTCCCCATTCGGATATTCCCGGATCAAAGCTTGTTGACAGCTCCCCGAGACTTTTCGCAGTCTTCCACGTCCTTCTTCGGTAATATACGTCTAGGCATCCATTGTGTGCTCTTGAGTACCTTTTTATGCATTGACTTAACTAGTAATTGGTAATAACCATTTATTACAATTACTGCCGTCAATCATTTTAAAAAAATTTTCTTTCTTACATATCCAAATTGTTAAAAAACTGTATTCTCACATTTCTTGAGAGCACATTTCGACTTTATCGTTTCCGATAACACCTCGTCTGCACTCAAGCTTTCCAATCTTACCACTTTGTCTAACTCGCTGTAAAGTGGATTGTCGCTGTATTTTTTGCAATAAAGAGAACCTCTTACGATTTGCTTCTTTACCACACATCGCCAGAGGTTCTTGTGAACATTCGCTTAACTTCTTTTAACTATACTCGAACCATTTTAGTTTTGCAAGAGGTTTTTCTAGATTTTATCTGCTTTTACCTAATATTTGCCGGATAAAGGGTTCGTATGTAACAGTTGTCACTGTTTTATTATCAAAATCCGCGAGTGATGCCCAATACACTCCGACCATCTCATCACTATTGGCTGTGAGAATAGCTGTTTCTTTCAACACTGCCGTAAATCCAAGTAAAATCCTTTCCGTCCGAACATCACGCCAAAAATCGATCTTCGTTAACGTATCCTCATACATCAACCCTAATTCTTCTTGCAGCTCGCGTCTTAAAGCCTGTTCAGGAGTTTCGACACCTTCGATATGCCCACCCGGTAAACCAAAGCCACCATCATGCAGTCGTGTCATGAGAACCTTATCACCTTGCTCGTTGACGAAGGCTATCTTAACACTTACACGGTGACGGGGGCGATTCATACTCATATTATACATCGAGTTTAAATATTCTCTGTGCACACGCAATAAACTAAACGGGTCTACTGCTGCAGCGGTCTAATATTGACATTTATATTGCGCTTACGTATAATCCCTCCATCATGAATCGGCTGAATACCATAGAGCTCGATCATAGGCTTGCTAACCTATCTACTAAAGATGTCGCAACGACCATACATGACGTCCCTGCTAATAGTAACAAGCAGGTCATACGCGTCATTAATGCCGATGGACGTCAAACCATTAGCGACGAAACAGTCATCCTTCCTGCCTCATATAAATCTCGAGGAGATGAAACTGCAGAAATGCGCGCTGAAATACTAGCAGCACGGATGCATGCACGGGTGGTGTATGTCGAAACGCCAGGTATCGGCATTAATGAAAATGCCGGCCGCCTAAGCCCGCTGCAACTCTTCAGTGTCGCAAGGGGCAACTTCGACCCCCTGGCCGCCTCGCAACTCGACGCACTCGATAGTGTCCTACACCTGACTGATGGTGAAGAAGTACGATTCATCGGCTACTCAATGGGCGGATGGGCGGCTGCTGCCATGGCTAGACAGCTATCACGCGGATATTTTCCCGATAAAAAAATATCCATTCCCCGTATAGATTTCATCGAAGCTGTCAACGACCAACCCTATCGAACGCTAGATCTATATAAACGCATCCAGCAAGAAAATACTTACAACCAGCGCTACTACGATGAAAATACAGAAAATGGCATCCCGGCGTTACTATCGCAACACCCAGCTGCCAGCTATCTCGATAAGAAGCAAGTCGCTGCCTTGAGCGCATTATCGCTCGGTATTCCTAATGGGAAATTTGGGACCGTCCTTAGGCATGCTGTTGAAGAGGGCCATGCGACTACTCAGCTCGGCGAGGGTTCGATTCACTTTTGGAGAGCAAGCGAAAGCCTTGTTGCTCGCGAAGGAGCAAATCAGTACACAATCGCTCAATTAGGTCGGCTCGCCTACACTTCAATGACAAAGATATTGCCACCGCCAGCTAGTCAACCGCATCGCCATGCGTTATTCAATTCGGTGGGCATCGTATCAAATTTAGCAACACACTTCAAAGACAGCGATAATACGGTCCATATATAAAAATTCATCCAAAATAAAAAAGCATCTTCTGAATTGG
>CBIHME010000122.1:0-2953 GCA_966210965.1 uncultured bacterium | reverse complement strand
GCGCCGCTATCTGGATGGCGTTTCGGTTTTGCTGCCACAATAGGGATTTTAAAAATGCAGTTGACAAGATGCTTATGGTCGACTTAAATAGACGTATACTTCGTATAAAAATAAAAAAGGTTACTCATGTTAAATATTGATGTGTCTAAGCTGTTGGATAAACCAATGGATCGAAAACAATTTTTACGCAATGCCGGCATCGGCATTGTCGCACTGACTGGCCTGACTGCCGCGATTCGTGCGATTAGCCAGGCTAATGTGACTGATACGCAAAATCGGTCGGCCAGCCAAGCTGCGCATGCCGCATCAGCCTATGGCTATGGCGGTTCAGTGTACGGTGGCATAAAACCTCGACCGTAGCCGCTAAAAACAACAAAAAAGCAGTTCATTATCGAACTGCTTTTTTGCTACACCTAAAGAGCGCGTCGGCGACTAGCGAACTAGTTTACTGGCGGCAACACGGACCGCTTCACTCCAGCTAAGGAAGGCATGAGGCGTGCTGGCGACTTCGCTGGCAGTCAGTCCGAATTTGACCGCCAGTGCGAGCTCGTGAACGATCTCGCTAGCATGCGGAGCGACGACCGTTGCGCCCAAGATAACGCCGTGCTTGTCGGTAATAATCTTAGCAAACCCATCGCGGAAGTCTGACGTATTACTGCGGGCGATAATATTCAATGGCGCAACTGCTTTGTTGATCTGAAGATCACGCTTCAGGCAGTCATCCTCGGATAGTCCGACGGACGCGATTCCGGGATGGGTAAAAGCGAGGCGAGGCGAGGCGGTATAGTCAGGTGACAATTTCGATTTCGGGTGGAGCAAATTATGCGCTGCTATCTGACTTTCCAGCAAGGCGGTGTGGGTATGGCTATTGTGACCCAATACGTCGCCAGCCGCAAAAATATGTCGTGCTGAGGTAGTCAGATGGTTGTCGACGGTGATGCCTTTTGGCGTGTAGCTAACGGTAGCATTCTCTAGTCCTAAGTCGACCGATGGCATACGCCCCGTGGCAATGAGGATTTCATCGACTTTGATTGATTTTTCGACGCCGCCGCGCGTATAGGTGACGCGTTTGCCAATACCATCCTTGACGATAGCGAGCGTGCGGGTCTGTGTAAGGCTGGTGACGCCTTTTTGTTCGCGTAAAACTCGTTCCATAAGTTCGCCGACCTCTTCGTCTTCACTCGGTAGGATCCGGCTGGCGATGTCTGCTAAGTATACTTTTGTACCAAAAATAGCCATTAGCTGGGCAATTTCGACACCGACCGTACCTGCGCCGATAATATATAGACTTTTTGGTGGGCGCATAGCTTCCAAGATTGTGCGAGGTGTGAGATAAGTGATGTCCTTAAGGCCTTGAATGTTTGGGGCGACCCAATGCGACCCAGTAGCGATAAGGAAATGACTGGCCGACAAGTGTCGACGATTGACGCTGATTTCGTGTGGCGTCAGGAAGTGTGCGGTACCGACATGAGTGGCAATGCCCTCTTTTTCGTAGTAATGTCGATTACCTCCGGCGCCGGTTCGCTTGACGGCAAGCTCTTTCCAGGTACGCAGTGACGGGTAGTTATAACCTAGGGTAGATGAGCGCAAACCAAATCGTGCGCCATGCCGTGCTTCATCGTACAGCTGTGCTGCATGCAACAGGGCTTTTGTCGGGACATCACTCCAGTTGGGGGAATCGCCTCCAAAGGTGTCTGCCTCGATAATGGCTACTTTTTTTCCTGCTCGGGCTGCCAGAGTTGCCGCAGCGCTGCCACCAGCACCACTGCCGATGACAATAAGATCATAATCAAATGTTACTTTTTTTGCCATGAGTGTTCTCCTTAAATGACCAATCGGTGATGTTTATATAAATAGGCAGCTTCGGGGTGAAATGATTCCAGGGTTTCGGCGGCTTTGCGGCGTAGGTCGGCGCTGGTAGCTTCGGGCTTTGTTTCTAACCATATGATAACCGCATCACAAACGTTATCGGCCGTATTTTTTGCAACCCCATCAGGACTGCGAACGCTCAGGCAAGCGGCGTGGATGCTGGCATAGAGCTTGTCTCGTTGAAAAGATTCAGTAGGCCGGTGACCGCCGCGCTTGATAATATCTATAGCTTTACCTGGCACGTCAAAGCGCTCCGAGAGTTAGCAGCGACGCCGCGATGACTTTTTCAACGTAAACGTACACACCTAGTACAAGTAGCCCGCTGCCAGCGGCAAACTGCAAAAACCGTTTGTTGGATTCGCGCCATTTTTGGATGGTGCTAAGTTTGTGCCCGCTGCCGATTAATCCGTTCACGATCAAAAGCGAAAGGAGCGATATGATGGTGTACATCATTACTGCGGCGAGTTGTAAGATTGGTTCGAGCTGCAGCATCGCAAGCGCACTGATGGCGATTGGTGCGAAGATGAAGATTAATTCACCAATGACGCTTGTCAGGCCTAGGCTGAATGCTTCGGCGCTTGATTTGGTACTCTTTGTGCGATCACTAAGGTAGCGGGCCATCCCACGGGGAATCCACAAGCTAGTGCCGGCATGACGACGGTAGTAGAACGCCCATACTGCAATCCCTAGTCCCATCATAAGACCGGCGCCGGATGCCCAGGCAACAGGAGGCACAGTGCCGTTCATTGTTTGCTGAAAGACATAGGCAATGAACGATAGTAGTAGGATGGTCATGATGGCAACGCCAAGTGAGAAGGCATTGGTTAGGCGGAGTAATTTTGCATGCGCCGCCTTATTGCCGATGGCATGCCCGCTTAGAAGTGTTAGCATGCTAACACTTAGCTGAAAACTAGCGTGAATGAGTGCGGCAAAGATGATGATGGCAAAGGAGATTATCATTATTTTTTGTTTTTTGGCCTACCTTTGTCTTAGTTATAGCATAAGCATGGTATTTTGGTCAAAATTTGAGCATTATGCTATTGCTTTTTTATTACATTTATGCTTAAATAGATACATAAGATAA
>CBIHME010000121.1:0-2984 GCA_966210965.1 uncultured bacterium | reverse complement strand
ACTTGGTTGACGCATTAATAAAGATCGGCGCAGGTGATGTACTCATCGAAACTATCGGTACGCCACCACCACCAAAAGACGAGACAGCCGCGGCTGTAGCTGCTATTATGGGTGGAGGAGAAGAAGTGAGCGTAGGCGAATAACCGTTTAACTACAAATATTATGGCGACTAAAGAAGTAGCGGCCGGAAAAGTGCCACCCCAAAATCTTGACGCCGAGAAGTCATTACTCGGTGCTGTTTTAATTGACGAGGAAACACTCGCCGATATTAGCGAACACGTCAAGCCAAAAGATTTTTACGATAAACGCCACGCCACAATCTTTGCAGGCATGACACGTCTGTACGAGCGACACAAGCCGGTCGACTTACTCACACTTAGCGACGAATTAAAGAAAAAGGACGAGCTTGATGTCGTCGGTGGTTCAGCCTATCTCACCGAACTGACGAATTACGTCCCAACCGCAGCACACGCCGAAGCGTATGCTGAAATGGTATCATTAAAGGCCGTCAGACGCCGCTTGATCAAAGCGAGTACGACCATTAGTGAGCTAGGCTACGACGAGGATAACACGACTCAGGAACTGCTTGAAAAAGCCGAGGCCGAACTGTTCAGCGTTAGCGATCAGTCACTCAAACAAGACCTTGTTGCGATCGAAACCATCCTCAACGACAGCTTTGATCGCATGGAAGAGCTACACCGGAATAAAGGTGCGCTACGCGGCGTACGCACTGGTTACCGCGACCTTGACAATATGACCGCCGGGCTGCAACGATCCGACCTTATTATCCTCGCAGCCCGTCCAGCCATGGGTAAAACCACACTCGTGACCAACCTTGCGTACAATGTTGCAACCGTTGCCAAACAAGCCGTTCTGTTCTTTAGCCTCGAGATGAGTAAAGAACAGCTGGTTGACCGTATGCTCGCCGACGCATCAGGTGTCGATGCGTGGAATATTCGTACTGGTAATCTATCCGACGAAGACTTCTCAAAACTATCAGATGCGATGGGCGAGATGGCCGAAGCGCCAATCTTCATCGATGACACGCCAGGCGTATCAGTCCTAGAAATGCGCACCAAAGCTCGACGTATTGCCCATGAGCAGCCAATCGGACTGATTATCATCGACTACCTCCAACTGATGCAGGGCAGCGGTAAGAACGACGGCAACCGCGTGCAAGAGGTGAGTGAAATCTCCCGTGGACTTAAATTGATCGCCCGTGAATTAAATGTACCTGTTATTGCATTGTCTCAGCTTTCTCGTTCAGTCGAATCTCGCAGTCCGCAGATTCCACAGCTTGCCGACCTGCGTGAATCGGGATCTATCGAGCAGGATGCCGACATCGTCATGTTCATTTACCGCGAAGCGTACTATAACCCCGAAACCGAACGTGAAAACATTACCGACCTCATCATTGCTAAACACCGTAACGGTCCCGTCGGCAAAGTTGAGCTATACTTCCACCCTGAACGTCTTCGCTTTATGTCTCTCGACAAGCGACACGACGACTAGGCTAGCCGCGGTATCTCTACCTGTCGCGCCGCGTTGTATTTGATATCGAATTAGTCGACAATATTTCCATACCCTCACTTCGCCGTGCTGTCTCAGGACGAAACGCATCAATCGCTCGCTATGGGAATACTAAGGTTTTCCCATACTCTCGCTTACTCGTGCTATAATCGTAAGTAATTTATGGGTAAAAAAATAACGGATTACGTCCTATACCGCTGGCGCTATATTATCGGATATAGCATTATAGGCATTTCAATCGTCGGCCTACTTTTACTTGCCGGCCTTAATATTCCTGGCGGAATCAATCAAGCCGAAGTAAACTCGGTTGTCGCAAGCCACAACTTGTCAGTAAAATCATTAGAAGCATTCGACCCTAAATCGGTCATAAATCTGCCATACAACACACTGCAGCGGCTATCGACCGAATTGCTTGGGGTTACTAACTTTAGTATCAAACTTCCTTCGCTTATCCTAGGTGCGCTGTCGGCGCTTGGTATGATACTACTGCTTCAAATGTGGTTTAGGCGCAACGTCGCAACCTTAACCACACTTCTCGTCATAACGACCGGCCAGTTCTTGTTTGTCGCACAAAATGGCACGCCTAGCATCGTATATATTTTCTGGTCTGTGTGGCTGCTACTGGCGGCAATGATGGTGTCACGCCGGGCATCACATTTACGTTTGTGGAAGATTGTATTATTTGGCACCGCAGCGCTCAGTCTGTATACGCCACTAAGTATCTATATCCTTGTTGCACTCGCCAGCGCCGTCGCATTGCACCCGCATCTACGCTACCTCGTTCGGCAGTTACTAAAAGCCAAAGCAAACGTAGCAATCGCCATTTTTTGTGCACTAATCGCCATAGCCCCCTTGGCATATGCAATCTATAAAGACCCCTCGGTTGGCTTAACATTATTAGGCGTGCCACAAACGATGCCAGATATTGTGTCTAATTTATTCGTTTTACTAAATCAATACTTTAGCTTCAGTCAACCAAGCGCGGGCGTATTAATGACTCCGATTTACAGCCTTGGCGCAATGATACTCATCGTACTGGGTATTATTCGTCTTTCAACAACAAATTACACAGCCCGCAGCTACATAATTACCGCTTGGGTAATCTTACTACTGCCCGTACTCCTTATCACGCCTAATTTCAGCACTATTACATTCGTTCCAGCAATGCTACTAATGGCGATGGGCGTAAGCTCACTCCTGCGAAGTTGGTATCAGCTATTTCCCCGTAATCCTTATGCGCGTATCGTTGGCCTGATACCCTTAACAATACTTATCGGTGGAATGTTTATTTCCGGCGTCGGACGATACACGTACAACTACCTATATAATCCGGCCACTGCGACGCTCTCCGAGCCAACGGGTTAGGCGGAAGAGTTCCGCTTCGCCTGCGCGCCAGGAGCGGATACTGGCCTCCGGGAGGGAACCGGACATCCTCCGATCGAATCGGCGGAGCG
>CBIHME010000120.1:0-3003 GCA_966210965.1 uncultured bacterium | reverse complement strand
CGATCACACCCGCAAGCCCCGGAACAGTCAGGCTCGTCTTCATGACATTTGTCGTCACGATAATTTTAATACCCGGATAATCAGTTCGCATAACCATATCTTGCTCGGCATTAGACATTTTACTGTCGAGTGGCAAGATGACTGCCGTTGCGGCAATTTCTGGCGGTAAACCTGCACGAATTTCGTCGATAAAATCTTTAATTTCTCGTTTACCTGGCGCGGTCACAGCAAAGCCTGTCGGCATTACTTCTCCTTCAAAATCAGCACGACGCTGTGTCCTGTCAAGCGCATGCATTTCCTGCGCTCGAACCAGTGCCCGTTGAACGACCGTTTGCTTTGAAAACTCCTGTTTCTCAACCGGATACGCGCGACCTTCCACTTCGATAACCGTCGGCAAGACACCACCAAGCGCGGGAGCAAAGAACTCCTGAAGCGCCTCTGCGTTAAGCGTTGCGCTTTGAATGACAAACCTGCGCTCTGGATGCTCTATTAACTGCCGATAGACAAACCCAAGTTCCATCTCGACATTCATACCCCATTCGTGGACTTCATCAATGATGACAACCTCCCTGTCATCGATCTGTCGGCTACGGACCCCGCTATCCTGCGCTAGCAACAGCCCGTCCGTCACGTTGCGAACAATCGTGTCTTCGGTGCACGTGTTTTTTTCCGCTGTATGATACGCTGAAATTTCACGCGGTACATCCGGCCAGCACTCCATTAGCTCCTCACTAATACGTTCTGCCACTTGGCGTGCCGCAATACGGCGCGGCTGCGTTTGCGTTGGCCTGTAACCAGCCTCGGCAAGAAATTGCGGCACCTGCGTGCTTTTCCCGCTACCCGTTTCGGCTTTAATAATCGTCAATTGGCTATTATCGACAGATTCGATGATTCGATCTTTATGAGCGATAATCGGCAGTTCTTGATTGCCAACTGGTGCACGCTCCATGACGGCGACAGTCGTATATGGTTTTTCGAATCCACCGTATGCCTCGTCATAGTCTTTGCGCTCTTTTCGTACCCACTGTGAGCTTTGTTGCTCGGGGCTAACGTACGGATTACTTTGATTATTAAATCGAGGCTGAGATTCATACCCTTTTACTGGAGTATGGTTATATTTCTTCGGACCAAATTCTCGTTGCATATGACCTTTCGTCGTTTCGGGTAGTACGGCAATTTATTGATACGGTTACTTGTCTTTAATATATAAGATTTATCGATAATAGCAATAGCCAGCTAGTCATTTGCGGCAAAAACTTTCTCTACTATAAAACCGCCGCGGAATGCGGCGGTTTTATAGCTATATAGTATCGAATTATTTAGCGTCAGCTTTTGCGGCATCGTCGCTAGATTCAGTCGTATCAGAACCATTTTCAGATTCGACGGCTGATGCGTCCTCGGCGTCACCGCCAGCAGCATCATTTGCCGCTTGCAGCGCACTTGGTTCGTACACATTTGCCACTACAAGATCGGTATCCTGCTCTACATCCGCAAACTCAACTCCCTTCGGCAAGGTAATATCAGCAAGCGTCAATTTATCTTCGTCGGTTGCAAGATTCACAATTGACATCTCAAGAGATTCAGGAAGGTCGGCAGGCAATGCGCGCACTTCTACTTTCTCAATCGCCTGCAGGACGATTAAACCTGCTTTTTCAGCAGCACTTTCACCTTCACCAACAAGAACAATTGGCACTTCAGTAACAATTTTTTCGTTCTGTTTAATGGTATGGAATGCCACGTGACGCAGCGTGTGCTTGACTGGGTCCATGTCGATAGATTTAATGATTGCTAACTTCTTTTTACCAGCGACTGTCAAATGGACAGGTGAGTGCTTACCGGCAGCGCGTACCGCTTTGAGCGTCTCGACCGCTTGTGACTGCGTAGAGATTGGCGCACCTTTACCACCATAGACAACACTTGGCACGAGCCCGTCATTACGTAGTTTGGCAACTTGTTTACCTTCTGCTGTTCGTTCATCTAAATTCAATGTTATATCGTTCATAGTCCTCCTAAATTTCGGTCTACCCTTTATTATACCATTTTTCGCGTAGATAACAGAGACGTGCTAAAATGAGTACATATGATTCCAGGTGTAGACTTAATAGATTTTATCAAATGGGCGGGCGTTCTTGGCATCGCTTTAGTCATTTTTGCAGAGTCAGGTCTGCTCATCGGCTTTTTCCTTCCAGGCGACAGCCTGCTGTTCACTGCGGGCTTTTTGGTATATAGCGGCTTTCTTGACGTCAATATCCACCTACTGGTCGCAATCTTGTTTGTCGCGGCCGTTACTGGCGACAGCGTTGGCTACTCGTTTGGGCGAAAGTTTGGCCCAGCTATATTTAAACGACCCGACTCATTACTTTTCAGGCAAGAAAACATCTTAAAGGCGCAGCACTTTTACGAGAAGCATGGCGGCAAAACAATTATTATCGCGCGATTTATCCCGATTGTTCGCACCTTCGCACCAGTCGTTGCGGGCATCGGCAAGATGGAATACAAACGTTTCCTCGCTTTTAACCTAATCGGTGGAGTCCTATGGGCAGCAGGTGTGACATATCTAGGCTACTTCGTCGGCGCGCAGTTCGAAAAAGCTGGCATAGAAATTGATACCGTACTCATCCCTATTATCCTCGTCATCATTCTACTATCTGTTTTACCGCCAGCCATTCACATTCTCAAAGACAAAAAACAACGTACCGCCATCTGGAATGCCGGCAAAAAACAACTAAATATCATCCTTAAGAGAAAGTAGGCTGCATTCGTGAGTACCGCACTACGCACCTTTTTTAAAAGCCGTCGTTTTATTACCAAGCGTAACGTTTTTATTGGTGCGTTACTAATCGCTGGCTTGCTTTTGTTCGTCTCAGTTTACGATAGCATCTCAGAAAACGATGGATTAGCGGCGTTTGACGAACCAGTTCGTGCATGGGCGGCAACTATTCAAAACCAAAAACTAACAATCCTCATGCGGATTATCACCGAAATATCAGCACCATTGAGTGT
>CBIHME010000119.1:0-3034 GCA_966210965.1 uncultured bacterium | reverse complement strand
CAACGTATGGAACTCAGCATCAGGAAGGTTTGCCTTATACGCATCCCGTTCGCTTAGTGGTATGATCGGGTCGTCATCGCCATTAAAAAAGATGACGCGTCCTGCCTGTCGGATAAACATGTCGGATATTGAATTAAGCTTGAAGTCAGTCAGGTCCTCTGTCGACTCATCCTTGAACGGGGCGGCAATCAGCACTGTCCCTGAAATTATTTTCGGACAGGCGGTTTCCGATAGGTATTTTGCTAAAAACACTGCTCCCAATGAATGTCCAATTAATATGCAATTGTCGTCAACAACCTCAATGATACGGTCGAACCATAACTTCCATTCACTATACTTAGCGTTCGTTTTATTTGGCATCGTTGGCAATAAAACCTGGTAGTTATCACCTAGGTCTGACTGCAGGGTGTCTTTCCAGGTTGACGCATATATTAGGCGTTCTAGTTTAATCGACTTTGTGCGCAGATACTCTAGGTAGGTATCGTATGTGGCGAATGTCGTGCCGCCGTGGACAACGATTACTTGTTTCATGCGTCTATCATACGAGAAATCTCGCGGATAATAAAGTCCGTTCTCCACCGCTGCGATCGCATTGGACCTCATTCACGGAACACTGTAAAATAGAGAGATAAATCTAAGCAGAAAGTAAATAATGAACCAACCTACCTCACCCCTACGTCCGTCTGCATCTCGTAAGCGTACTATTTTGATCGTTGCTGCCGTATTGATCGTATTGGCTGCCTTTGCGGCATATGCGTACATTCAGCGACAAAACAGCCTTCATAATGATTCTGTTGTCGTTGCAGATAACGATGACACCAAGATAGATTCCACCATCAATCTTGAAAAAATGACCACCGATCTTCCAAACGGCAAAACCGCCATTTATGACAATACCGACGGCAACCGGAGTATTATTTTTGCCGAGTCGGAAAAAGGCATGGATTATGTTGATTTGTCCCACAGTGGCGTCGAGGACTTTTTACGTGCAGCCGATACGGACGTTGTTACTCGACTGTGTGGTGCGAATGGAGAACGAGCGGAGATAGAAAATGTTATCGTTGCGACAATGAGCACGTCAGTGAGAATGATCGAATATCCAACAGAAAACAGTTGTTTGGACGAACTGGCGACCATGCGAAATTCGGATAGCGATATGCGCACGCAAGCGATTGAGCTTATCCAATCAGTCGAGTCGGATGTTAAGCAGTTTTATAAAACGGTGGTTGTTAAGTAGTCATGTCAAAATCAGCTTCCCTGGATCGCCAACCTAACGAGTCCGAGCATGCATGGCAAAGACGACTGTGTAAATATATCCGAGCGAATGCGCCGAGTGAGAGTCGCTACTATGTCCGTAATGGTACGCCAGGTCGCAAGTCGGAACGATGGTTTATCCCAGCTATTTTCGGCGTCCTTGGGGTATTCTTCATCATCTCTATGCTTGGGTTGGGGGCGAACGTGCGTGAATTGAACGGACCTAATGGTCGCTTGGGTGAGTTCGTGGTCGAGAGTCTACAGCAACAGCATACGAAGAACGCCGATGATCCAGAGTTCACCCCTATCGTTACGATTCGGGGTGAGCAAATCGTGCCGCTGTTCTCGCAGCCTAACAAGAACACATATCAAGTCGGCGATGTAGTGAAGCTTCGATATTCGCAACAGGGTGATGTTGTCGCGGCCTTCACGAATGAAGACGGTCAGGTATCTAACCCTGCCGTGTATGTTGGTTTTAGTATTGGACTGATCTTCGTCCTCATCGGTGTACTTATGGGTGTATTTTACCGCGGTGCAGTCGACGAACGATATATAGACAGTGAGCTTGCGCGATTAACGGGCAAGGCAACCACGACGCTATCGACTAAATAGTATGCTTACCTAGCGGGTGTTGCTGTGCGTTCCTGGATGGCAATGTGCTAATCGAGGCATTTAGTATCGTGTGTAATGTATCCGCATTAACGTTCGCGCCAAACGCCGCGTTACCAGGTTCAAGATATTTACCCTCTTCTAGTGACGTGAGTATAACTGGGTCAAATCCTACTGCATCGACCAATGCGGCAACAATCTTCACGTCCGCCAGGTGATCGCCTGCGACAGCAATTGCTTTTCGATTCGTGGCTGCGGCAGGTTTGCTCTCGTCGTGCAAATCATGATAACCCATATGACTAAATGCTTTCACTACCCGTGACTGCGACAGGAATGCCTGAATTACTTCACTGGACGAGGTGTCCGTCGGTAGTAGGTGATCGCGATCGCCATCAATCTCCCACCAATGATTTGTCGCGTCGATAATCAACTTTCCGTGCATGTCCTTGCGCGGGAGCGTGCTATATTTACTAAGCGGTAATGCAAGAATAATGATATCCGCCAGGCGTGCTGCTTCACTCGCCGTGACGGCGATTGCACCAGGTGTCAGCACTTTTGTGCTCAACATAATCTTTTGAGAATCGCCCGAGCCGGCAATATACACCGTGTATCCAACCTTTAGCGCGAGTTGCGCTAGTACTACACCCAGTTTGCCCGCACCAATTATTCCAATCTTAGAACTAGTCACGCGCACATTACCCTTCTGTTGTTTTCGATAAGTAATCGCGCACAAGCGGGATTACTTTTGTCGCGTACAATTCAACCATTTTTATGCGTGCACTCGCCGGCATAGGCCCGCCACCATACACCAAATCAAACCGACCCGCACCCAGTAGCGTGATCGTACGTGCAATTTTGCGTGCGACCGTCTCGGGCGAGCCGATATACATCGAGCCGTGCTCGATTTCTTGTTCGAACTGGTCTTTAGTAAAGGGTGCCCATCCGCGAGATTTGCCGATGCGATCATAGCTGGTTTTATAACATGGCCATGCGATGCGACGAGCTTCTTCGTCGGTTTCTGCAATAAAACCTGGTGAATGGACGCCGACGGGGTGAGCAGGTGTATTAAGTTGCTGTGCGGCTTGACGGTAGAGTTCGGTGTACGGAATGAATCGATCAGGAGCGCCACCAATAATCGCCAACATCATCGGAAAGCCATAACGTGCCGCGC
>CBIHME010000118.1:0-3077 GCA_966210965.1 uncultured bacterium | reverse complement strand
GCTGTTCATCGCCGCGCTTGACGCGGGCTAAGACGTGTGGCACAGCTTTACCCGCGGTTACTTCACCGCCAGCGATCACTTCATCCTTAAGTGTGCGGAAGATGCCCTTAATGGTCAGTTTGCCAATTTCCGTCTCGACCACCTCTGGAGCTAACATTGCCTCCATAGAGTCACGTGCATCATCGAGCAGTTCGTAAATAATCTTAAAGATACGCACCTGCACTTTATCGCGCATCGCCAGACGCTTTACGGCCGGTGGCAGCTCAACATTAAAACCATAAATAATCGTGTCGCTGTCGGCTGCCATACGAATATCACTCTCTGAAATACTGCCGACGCCGCTACCGATAATCCGAAGGCGGATTTCACCGTTCGTGTCGACAAGACGTAAACTATCCATCACTGATGTTAATGAGCCTTGAACATCGGCTTTAACAATAACGTTCACTTCTTGGGTGTCATACTTTTGATTCATCATCTTCAAAAGATCCGCGCCGGTCACGTTCGTACTGGCGGCGTTCTTTTCGCGTTCAATACGCGCCTTTTCAGTCGCCAAACGAGCGTCTTTTTCTTTTTTAACGATAGTAAAAACGTCACCAAACTGTGGTAGCTCCTTAAAGCCAGTGACGGTCACTGGGGTTGATGGGCCGGCCGATTTAATTGCCTTACCGCTAAAGTCAAGAAGCGTCCGGACTTTGCCGTAGGCGGTACCCGCAACCATAAAATGGCCAGGCTTTAGTTCACCCTGTTGAACGAGCAGGCCGACGACTGGACCACGGCCCGTCTCCATGTGCGATTCAATCACGAGCCCTTCGGATGGAACGTGAACATCTGCTTTTAATTCTTCAATGTCAGCAACAAGCAGTACCGTATCGAGAAGCGACTCGATACCCATTCCGGTCTTTGCGCTCACTTCTACCATAGGCACGTCACCACCCCATCCCTGGGCGTCAGCAATAACACCGTGTTCGGCAAGCTGCCCCATCACAAGCCCTGGATTTGCCGCTTCTTTATCCATTTTATTGATTGCGACAACCATCTTCGCATTTGCCGTCTTTGCAAATCGAATTGCCTCGACCGTCTGCGGCATCACGCCGTCATCTGCCGCAACTACGATAATCACGACATCAGTCAGTGTCGCACCGTGCTGACGCAAGGCAGCAAACGCCTCGTGCCCCGGCGTATCCAACAGGGTGATAGTGCGATCCTAGCGGACCGTTTGATAAGCGCTAATGTGCTGAGTAATACCGCCAGCTTCGCCGTCAACAACCTTTTGCGCAAGAATCGCATCAAGAAGACTCGTTTTACCGTGGTCAACATGCCCCATAACAGCGACAATCGGTGGGCGATCTACTGCCTTATCGCTAAGTTCATGCACCTTACGTTCAGTAGTCGAACTCGCTTCTTTTTTCTGCAGCTCGACATCAAGTCCGAGCTCTTCGACAATAATTGTCGCTGTTTCAAAATCAATTCGTTGGTTGATAGTTGCAACGATACCGTTCTTAAACAACTCACCAATCAAAGTAGTGACGGGCAAATTGAGCGTTTCAGCCAATTCGCCAACAGTAATTGAGTCAGCGACAACAAGTACTTTTTCTTGGCTCATTATGAAGCTCCTTTCTGCCCGTCACCATTTGTGACGGATTACACCCTGTTTTTATTAACGGGGTTTATTTCTTTTTTTTGTCAGTAAGACTTAGTGAAATCTTACGGTTGTCTTTGTCGACATCAAGCACAGTAAATGCCTTGCGCTCGTTTAATGTAAAGACTTTTTCAGGATCGACGTCGTTGCCGTCACCAAGTTCGGAAATGTGAACGAGAGCTTCGACTGCCGGGCTGATCTGTACAAATGCACCAAATGGCGTAATACGAGTAACCGTACCTTCAACGTCAGCGCCAGATTTAAACTGTTCGACTTCATCAAGCCATGGATCCTGAGAAAGTTGCTTCATGCTCAGGCTAAGGCGATCTTTATCGATTGAAATAATTTTCGCTTCGATAGTCTGACCAACCTTCACGTAGTCGCTTGGGTTGTTTACGCGCTCCCAGCTAATTTCTGAGATGTGAACAAGTCCTTCAATACCCTCAACGTTCACGAAGACACCAAAGTCAACAACGCCAGTAACGATACCCGTCACCTTATCGCCAACAGCAAGCTTTTCAAATCGTGCCGCAAGGCCGTCCTTGATTGCTTCCTTTTCGCTAAAGATCAATTTGTTTGCTTTGCGGTCGCAGTCAAGAATACGAACCTTTAATGTCTGACCAACAAGACTATTCAAACGCTGTAAGATTTCGTCTTTGTCGCTACTGCCGACACGCGGGTAGTGCTCGGCTGAAAGCTGTGATACTGGCAAGAAGCCGCGAACGCCTTCAAACTCTACCAGTAGGCCACCGCGGTTTGCGTCGTATGGAGAAACGTCGATCACATCGCCGGCTTCCATCTTCGCTGCAACATCATCCCATCCACGATCCTTCGCAGCTTTTCGCAGTGAAAGAAGTGAGTAGCCATTATCAAGCTCTGCGTCTACGACACTAGCCGTAACTTCATCACCCTCTTTTAATGCACGAGAAAATCCAACCTCGCGGCGTGGAACAAATCCAACACCCTGTGCACCTAGGTCGATAAGAACTTCGTGTTTGCGAAGTGTTAGTACTGTACCGGTAATTACTTCACCAGCTGTTAATTGCTTGACGCTGTCACCTTCGGCAGCGAGCAAATCATCCATTGTTATTGTGGCTTTTGCCATAAGTCTTAGTAAGACTCCTTCCTTAATTGATATTTCTGAAGCACGCTAAATACAGCGCTCCTAGATTATTACCTATTGTACCCCAGATGAAGGCGCAAGTCAAAGAGTTGCCGTACGACCACGCGATCGCACATATGCAACAGTCATACCAGCAAGCACGCCAAGCCCTAGAATTGCACTAATGCCATCGGTAGAACCAGTCTTTGGCAGTTCCGTTGCGAGCGGTGGCGTCACTGGTGTTGGAGCGGCAGGCTTAGACGCCTCTTTTTTTTCAGCTTCCTGCTTGGCGTCAGCCTTTTGCTGCTCGGCTTTTTTTGCAGCCTCTTCTTT
>CBIHME010000117.1:0-3110 GCA_966210965.1 uncultured bacterium | reverse complement strand
ATATATTATTATGCATAGTTAGTGTTAATTATACACTTATTGATTTAAGGAGAGCATGATGGAAAAATTTCAGAACAAAGCATTAGTTATCATCGATACACAACGTGGGTTTATGCCAGTAAGCGAAGGAGAGCGATTGCAGCTAGAGGGATTTGGCGAGCTCGGCGTCGATGGTGGCGAGAAAATCGTACCCAGGATTAATCAGCTATCCGAGCGATTCGCCGACAGAGCGTACCCTATTGCGACGACACAGGATTATCATCCAATGCAGACCGCCCACTTCTCAGACGAGCCGAATTATATCAACACATGGCCAGTCCATTGTATTGGCGGCACGCCCGGTGCTGAACTACATCCAGAGCTGCATGCTTCGAATGATAGTAGCACCGTGCACTTTATTAAGGGTGATACACCGTGCATGTCACCAGATGACGACACTAGCTATACCGGTGCCCTTGCGTACCAACCCGAAACAAGCATCTCACTTCCCGACTGGCTTCGTGCGCAAAAGGCCGACGAGGTATACGTCACTGGCCTCGCACTAGGTGACGGCGAAGACAATAAACTTTGCGTCGATTCGACTGCCGTCGATCTTTACGATCATGGCTTTGAAGTCACACTCATCACCGACGCCACAGAAGCTGTCTTCCCAGAAAACCGCGAGTTATGCTTCCGCCGACTAGGACTGCGCGGCATACGACTCGCCACGACCGATGAAATTTTAAGCATGCTGGGAGAATAATACAATGAATGAACAGTACCCAACACTCAGCCGCGGATTAGATTTTTACAAATTGACAATGGGCAATGTAGCCTACGAAAAGCATCCCGATGCGGAAGTTACATTTACGTTAAAAAATAGACGCAGCGATCAGCCGCTAACCGAATACGTATCGCCAGTTGCACTAAAAGACCGCTTAAACATACTGCGAAAACAAGGCTTCCAGCCAGAAGAGATCGCCTACTTCGCTGGCTTACAAGCGCAGGATGGTACGGCGCGTTTCACTGCTGATTATCTTGACCACCTGGCTGCGATTGAATTACCAGAGGTATCCATAGATATAAATCCCGCCACTGACGATCTAGCGGTTAGCGCCACCGGCCCCTGGGCTGACGTCAGCCTATGGGAGACGGTCGTCATGAGTGAAATAAATGAAGAGTACTTTGCTCGACTTATGGAGAGGCATGATTTATCAATTGAAGATTTATATGATGAAGGAGACCGTCGGCTAAATGATAAGATCGCTCGGCTACAGGCTCGAGCGGATATCAAATTTTCCGACTTTGGCACGCGCCGTCGTTTCAGCGCAAAATGGCACGAGCATGTCATTGCGCGTCTAGCACAGGAATGTCCTGACAACTTCGTTGGTACCAGCAACCCATGGTTTGCCTACAAATATAACCTCACTCCAATTGGTACGTTCGCGCACGAAATGCCAATGGTGTATGCAGGACTTGCCGACAGTGCAGGCGGCAATCCACTAGATGGACACGCAAAAATGCTACAAAATTGGCAGGAACACTACAAGGGCGATCTATCTATCGCACTCACCGATACCTTCGGTAGTGAATTCTTCTTTACTGACTTTACCGCAGAGCAAGCACGCGCGTGGCGCGGAGTTCGTCATGACTCTGGTGATCCGTTTGATTTCGGCGAACACGTCATTGATTTCTATGCGCAACACGAAGTTGATCCAATGACAAAAACAATTGTATTTAGCGATGGTCTAGATATTGACATGATCGAGAAACTCGCTGATCATTTCATGGGCCGAATCAACCTAATGTTCGGCTGGGGAACCTCTCTTACGAACGACCTGGGCCTTCCCTCAAATAACATTGTCATGAAGGCGACGCGAGTAAACGGTAGCGAAACCGTAAAATTGAGCGACGACCGTGGCAAACATACCGGACCGGAACATAAGGTCGCCTATTACCAACGTGCGGTAGCGGAACGCATCGCACAGCAGGCGATCCGACAAGCCGTTCTCGTATCGTAACTATTGTCTAAAGATAGGTATTGGTGACTGCATCCAGTTCCAGTGCAATCCCAAAAGATCATTCATAATTCCGTAACCATTCAATAACCATAGCGTCATCACGACGACGAAGCTTGTACCGATTGCGAACAATGATTTCACTAGCAGTGATTGCGCCTTCAGCCACTCGGACCATGCATCATATTTCCCCCGGGCTTTATCAAGCAATCGCTGCGCCCATGGAAACTCGGTTGCCAGTATCGCCAGGCCAGCAAACACAATTAGCCAGCCAGGACCAGGATAAGGGATAGCCACAATACCTATCAGCACGACAACGCCACCGACAATGCCGATGCTCGCTTTTTTTGCGTGCTTCAATGTGTTGTTCATTACCTGCTAGTATACCACTTGGCGAACTGTTGCCAATGGCCATGCGTCTCGCTCGCCGAGGCATGCGAACCTTCGGCAAGTTGTTCGGCCATGGTTTTATCGCCGTACAAGATTACAACGCGTTCGAATGCCTCTGCTTTATCGACACGGCCACGCGCCTCATCTATAAAATATCCTTCATATTTTTCCTCGAAGTGCTCGATCGTATCTCCATCAAAATAGGCTATATGCTCGAGGCACATAATTCGCTTATCGTCATGCCGAGACATAATACTAAGCCAATCTTCTGCCTGCCACCAAGTACTAACGTCTTTCATATACCCGCCGGGAAATCCATTAAGCGCAGGGATTGACCAGCTCGTATCAGAGACGACGACTGGGCGTTGCACTGTCGCATAGGCGGCGCGCGCCTTAGCTTTCGTAATCTCAGCCGGATCGCAATGCTGTATCTCATCTATTTCAATTTTTACCGGTTCGACCGCAAGATCAAACAAATCCAGTGTGGCATTTGCTTCGGCTATCTTGCGTGCGTTGCCAGTTGCAAACAATATCGTGTTATTCATTTTCGTCATGTACCCTTTCAAATCGCCTAATAGTCTTGCCGTTGATCGCAACCGTATCTTCAAACATCTTACGCGGTCGCACCCAATACGCAACGTCGCTTTCATATAATGGCTGATATATCACCACATCCTCTTCGGTTTCGGTGTCTTTGCCAATACCTATCACTTCATACTGCTG
>CBIHME010000116.1:0-3136 GCA_966210965.1 uncultured bacterium | reverse complement strand
GTGCTGAGTCGTACGTTTGAGGAGTATGAAAAACAAATCAAAGATAATAATCTTGCCAAGGAATTCGAATCGCAAGGATTGACGATGTACGAGGCAATTATCCTCGCATCGATCGTCCAGCGTGAAGTACCAACCGCGGCCGATCAAAAGCAAGTCGCGCAGATATTTCTCAAACGATACCGTGAAGGCGGTACGTTGGGGTCAGATGTCACGTATCACTATGCGGCCGATAAGAATGGCGTACAGCGAACACATCTTCTAAAAGACCCATACAATACGCGTATTTATCCAGGGCTGCCACCGGGTCCTATCGCTTCGCCGGGTATCAGTGCTCTGCTAGCGGTTGCTATGCCGGCTGAGGGTGATTACCAGTTCTTCCTAAGCGGTGATGACGATAAGACATACTTCGCACATACGCAAGCAGAGCATGAGGATAATATCGTCAAGCACTGCACGTATAAG
Source organism: uncultured bacterium (assembly GCA_966210965.1). GTDB lineage: Bacteria > Patescibacteriota > Saccharimonadia > Saccharimonadales > Saccharimonadaceae > UBA6022. Next base: position 2,674 of record CBIHME010000116.1, on the reverse strand, counting down.
TGCTCACTGCCGTAGTCTTGACAAATTAGTATAATTATAAAATATATTGACAATATAATCAAGAATTGTTAATATTATTACAGCGCATTTGTGAAATAACTACCATATTTAGAAAACTGAATATGCGAGTGGGAAGTCTATATCACTTATGAGCCTACCAAAAATGTCGTACGGATGCCGAAAATAACTTTCTATCTAATATCAATTAATTGTAAGGTCGACAGCGCAATCCTTTTCTCGAACGAGAAGTAAGACAGAGTACGGTAGACGCCTTTGCAGTAATGCAGACGGCAGGAGAACGAACATTCGTAATCATCAAGACGCTCTGAGCTTTGCTCAGACGAAATCTGCTCAGTTGAAACAATCTATGTTTGCTGGCACTACCTTTAAGACTATTAAAGCTAAAAGTGGGCCAAAATCAACAGCTATAGCAGCTTACTCTGGTGTATTCCTGCTTGTTATATCGATGGTCGCCATCGGTTATCAGCCACCCCAAAAAGTCGATAGCGTGGCAAGTGCGATTAGCCCTATCGCTCCTGTTGACTCAGTTGATACCGATCAGCCGTCTGTCGACGAGATCGTCGCAACAAATGTCGCCGCTGGTATTGCCGCTCGTGCCAATTTGCCAGTCGCTCCACAAATTGCCGATCAGTCGGTTTCGCTAACAATTCTGAGCCAGTTGGCGCAAAATGATACAAATACGATCACAAAGCCACAAATCGTTGAGTTGTCGGCGGGTAATCGCACGATTGAGCAGTATACAGTTAAAGAGGGTGACACTGTCGAAAGTATCGCTGCTCAGCGTGGCATAACGCCGGATACTGTGAAATGGGCGAATGATTTGAGCTCAAGCACTGTTGCTGCGGGTAAAGTGCTGACACTTCTCCCTATTGACGGCGTTCACTATACCGTTAAGGCTGGTGACACTGTCGAAAGCATCGCCGCTAAATATAACGTGACTCCTCAAAGTATTACGACGCACAATGACCTTGAATTAACGGGCCTTGTGAATGGCTCAAAAATTGTCCTTCCTGGTGGTGTGATGCCAACAACTGAGCGACCTGGATATCAGGCACCGCGAGCCGTCGCACGTGTATTTACTGGAAATGTCTATAATGGTGCATATCGTTATGCTGGCGGATTCGCTGGTGGTGGCGTCTATAACGTTTATCGCAATACTAAGTCAACAACACCAGGTAATACGAACGCATGGGGTAACTGTACGTGGTATGCGTGGGAGCGACGATATGAAATGGGTCGACCAATCCCTGGTGGTGCGATGGGTAATGCTGCACAGTGGAACTCTTCGTTCGCAGCAATGGGATACCAAGTTGACTCGGTTCCATCGGTAGGTTCTATCTTCCAGAATGGTGGTGGGTATGGTCACGTCGGTATCGTCGAAGTTCTGAATGCAGACGGATCTATCGAGGTCAGTGAGATGAATAATTACTCAGGCGGTGGCTATAATGGCATCAACTGGCGTAATATCCCAGCAAATCAAGTAGGCAGCTTTAACTACATAGATTAGTCGAAATATTATATAATTACGTTCGCCTCTGTCAATACAGGGGCGAATTTGCTATACTAGGTAAAGATATGTTTGTAGACACAGCGAAAGTATTCATTCAGGCAGGTAAAGGCGGCAACGGCAACGTTAGTTTTCGCCGCGAAATTTACGTTGACAAAGGTGGACCTGACGGCGGTAACGGCGGGCGCGGCGGTGACGTTATTTTTGAGGCGTCCGAAAACGTTAATACTTTGATCGACTTCCGATATAAACCGGAATTGAAAGCCAAACCTGGCCAAAATGGCGCTGACCGTAAAAAACAAGGACGCTCTGGCGAAGACTTAATCGTTAAAGTTCCGATGGGGACGTTAGTCCGTCGCGACGGCAAGGTGATTGCCGATTTGACTGAATACGGCCAGCAAGTTGTCATCGCAAAGGGCGGTGATGGTGGATTTGGTAATGCGCACTTTAAATCATCCGTTCGCCAAACGCCGCGCATCGCCGAATTAGGTGAAGTTGGTGATACCTTTGAGGCGGAGTTGGAGTTGAAATTATTAGCCGACGTTGGGCTTGTTGGATTTCCTAATGCTGGTAAATCGACGTTCTTGTCGGTAGTCAGTAACGCTCGCCCTGAAATTGCCGATTATGCGTTTACGACCTTAACGCCAAACTTGGGTGTTGCCGATATCGACGATGGTAGTTTGTTGATTGCTGACATCCCTGGGTTGATCGATGGTGCAAGTGAAGGTAAAGGCTTGGGTGACGCATTTTTGCGTCATGTGGAACGTACTGCGGTGCTGCTGCATATGATTGACGCCTATACAGATGACATCGCAACGGCTTATACGACAATTCGCAATGAACTATTGCAGTATAGTGCTGAGCTTGCCACTCGTCCTGAAGTAGTTGCGCTGACGAAGTCCGAAGGACTGGACGATGATATGATCCAAATGCAAGTCGAGGCCGTTCGTGCGGTTGCTGGCAAAGATGCGGAAGTATTTGCCGTATCTTCAACGGCCCATAAAGGTGTAAAAGAAGTACTGCGGGCGCTACGCGTGAAAGTGATTGCTGCCCGTAATGTCGAAAAAGAAATCGATGAAGTGGATAACGACACGATCGTTATTAGTCTGACCGATAAACAGGTCTCTGATGCCTGGCTGGTGACCA
>CBIHME010000115.1:0-3153 GCA_966210965.1 uncultured bacterium | reverse complement strand
TGTAAATAACGATCAAAATCAGGATCTCTTGTTCGCGAATGTGACTACTGACTCCGTTTCGGTCTTGCTAGGCAACGGGAACGGTACATTTGCAACTCAAGTAGATTACGCGGCTGAGGATGGTAGTGCATCAATTGCTGTCGCTGATTTCAACAATGACCAAAAACTAGATGTTGTCCTGGGCTCTCAGACGACTACTAACGTTTCAGTCCTATTCGGTAATGGCGACGGCACCTTTGCTGCTAAAGTAGTGTATCCTGCGCAAAATGGGGTTACATCGCTTGTCACGGCTGACGTTAATGGTGATGAGCATATAGATATTGTGACTTTTGCTGACATCACGTCGACGGGTATGCGAGTCGTACGCAACAATGGCGATGGAACGTTTGCTACAGCCAATTTCTATGCTACGAGTGGCTTTGCTGCTTTTGGCGCTATTGATGATGTTAATGAGGATGGAGCGCCTGACGCGGTTGCCGTGACTAAAAATAATAATGCCGTATCAGTGCTCTTGAATGGCTTTAACTACCCGGCACTGAGCGCGGTTAACACTGGGGCTGTGGTCCCGGCAAGTGCAAGTAACTTTCGCTTGCGTATAAATCTGGGGGTTACCGGAGCTGATCTGAGTACGGGTAGTCAATTCAAGCTCCGCTATCAGCAGAAATCGGGTACGTGCAGTACAAGTCCGGCCGCATACGCAGATATTTCTACCACGACGCCAATACGCTACTACGACGACCCGACTCTGACTGACAAAAGTGCGTATGTTCCAACAGATCTGGACCCCACCCGCTCCGGCGTGCTGCTGAGCTATCAGACCTATAACGAAAGTAATACGTTTGGTTCGACGTCAGCTGTGTTTAATGGTCGTGACGGTTTATGGGACTTGTCATTGGCTGTTGAGCCTGGCGCCACTCCTGGTACTACATATTGTCTATTGGCTACGAAATCGGACGGCACTGCACTAAATAACTACAGCGTTATACCCGAAATTACTGTTCCATCACCAGCTTTGGAACAGTCGTCGTATCGCTTTTACCAGAACGCAGACAGTGCTACGCCAGGCGCACCGCTAGCGGCGCAAAATATTAAGCCAACGCTGCCAGTACAGTCTTCATTTCGACTCCGTCAACTGCTTCGTCAGACAAACGACACATCACCAATCGGAGAGAGTTTTAAATTGCAGGCTGGAGAAAAAGTTACCTCTTGTAGTGCTGCGTCGTATACTACTTTAAGTGACAATACGGACGGCACGCCGTATAGTACTGGGTTTCAGGAAACGGCAGCTTGGATATCTGGATTGAATGATAGCTCTGGAACATGGTTTAACCCCGAAGATGCACAAACCAATGACGGTGAAGTGACTAACTTTTTCTTTAATGGGAGGCCGGTGGCCTCGGCACCGATAATAGCAAGCGAATTTGGTTTTTCTATTCCTAGCGAAGCTACGATTAGAGGGATTGAATTTCGATACGAAGTTACTTCCTCTACTGAGGTAGGAGAGCAGGATATTTACCTGGTTAAACAGGGGACTACGTCAGTTGGTACCGATGCTGCATCTTTAATCATGTTTACTGATAATACGGCATATACAAAGGGGAGTCCCACGTCACTGTGGGGAACAACATGGACACCCGCAGAGATAAATAATATTGATTTTGGAGTGAAGTTTGCCGCGTGGGTGTGGGCGGATGGATCGGAACCTCCGGCTATCTCAATAGACTACATGTCTTTAAATGTGCACTATACGATAGGGACGAGCTTTTCTAGCTTTGCCGATAATCCAGGTGTACCTGACGGTCTGGCGATTGCGGCGAACGCCACTGATCCAACGCCCGTTAGTGGCGTGGTTATTCCACAAAACTATAGCGATAACGAGACATTTGCAACGCGCACAAGTCTACAGAATGGGCAGAGTGGTCTGTGGGACTTTGCACTACGGAGCGATCCCAGTTGGGCTGGAAAAACGTATTGCTTCCGTGTTGTAAATGGCGATGAATCGCCGCTAGCAAACTACGCACAGTATCCAGAGGTAACATTTACTACCGCCGGTCCGACGCTCAGTCAGCAGCTGCGCGGCGGGCAGTCCGTCGTCAATGGCGTAAAGCGTCCATTTAACTGGTAGTTCATCGCGCTAGTGCTGGGCAGATAGCTAACGGCTTGTTTTTTGCTTAATACACGATAATGGGAGTATAATCTAGCATAAGCATTGTGCTGACTTATGCGACCGTGTGCAATGTAAAACACATAACAGGGACAGGGGAATCTGGGCGCGGTATGTCGATAGAAAATCGGCGGGTAAGTATATGGAGAAACACCTTTATTGTAGGTGTGTTTTTGCTTGTTACCGTCCTTTTCTCTAGTGTAGTGCTTGTTTCTAGCGAGGTGCGCGCTATCCCAGCTAGGATTAATTATCAGGGTCGGTTAACTGATGCGAGCGGCACGGCAAAGCCTGACGGGCAGTATAATATGAAGTTTAGAATTTATTCTGCGGCAAGCGGAGGAACGCTACTGTGGTCTGAAACGCGCGAGACTACTAACCGCGTCACTTTAACTGACGGGCAGTTTAATGTGCAACTGGGATTGGTGACGGCAATTCCTTCGTCGGTGTTCGCCGGCGGGTCGACGTATTTCGAGGTCGAGCTGCCAACGCCCGCATCGGCAACCTGCTCGACTGCGGCATGCGGTGTGTATACCGAGGGTGCCATGTCGCCGCGCCAGCCGGTTTCGTCGAGCGCTTACGCGCTAAACACCGATACGCTTGATGGATTCGATTCGTATGATTTTGGGCGATTAGACTCTGTGAATAGCTGGAATGACCAACAGATTTTTAACGTGGGGGCCGAATTTAACAACGCTACTCTTGTGGCGTTTGATGGGACGAGCGCTTTCAATGTGACAACTGCGAGTTTTGAGCAGATGCTTAAGGTCGATACGACAAATAAGCAGGTGTCGATAGGTACGGGTGCGAGCGGTTCGAATTATTTTGGTACGAATACGATTGGCGGCATGCAGGATGTTGGTGACTTTGATAATATGAACTTCTCGCGATTTTTGACTGGCGGCACCGCAGGAGCGACGTCTCAAGCGTCGGTCTATATGGCTGGACCAATCGGAGCAAGTCCGAACAATAAGTACACAATTGCTATATAT
>CBIHME010000114.1:0-3165 GCA_966210965.1 uncultured bacterium | reverse complement strand
ATAGCAAAGTCACCGTATTTGCGCGCACCCATCGTCGCCTGGACGCCAATACGGCTAACGACCATGTACGCCTCTTCCGCCTCGTCGTACACGGGATGCACCTGCACTGGCGCGCCGGCTGGCTCGGCCGTCCATAGCTCCTTGTCAGTTCGTTGCAGGTTTTTCGTAATCACGTTATGAGCCGCCTCAAGAATAGCGCCGGTACTACGATAATTTTGCTCGAGCTTTATCACCTTCGCCCCTGGAAAATCACGTTCGAAATTCAGAATATTCGTAAAATCAGCCCCACGCCAACTATAGATCGACTGCCAGTCATCGCCCACGACGCAAATATTTCGACTATCCCCAACTAGGCTTTTCACGATCGCATACTGCGCAGCGTTCGTGTCCTGATACTCGTCAATTAAGATATGTTTGAACTGTGACCGCCATTTACTGCGTACCTCTGGCTGATCGCGAAACAAACGGACCGTCTCGATCAACAGATCGTCAAAATCCAAGGCGCCGGCATCCATGCGCATTTTTTCGTACAACGCGTAGATCTTCGCTACCGCTTGCTGAAACGGATAATGACTGGTGGTTGCGAATTCCTCAGGGCTAACTAGCTCATTTTTAGCATTAGAAATAGCACTACTGACAGCACGCGGCTTGATCTGCTTGTCGGCAATCGACAATTGCTTCATCGCCTGTTTAATTAAGCCCTGGCGATCATCCTCGTCGTAGATCACATAATTTGGCTGGATCCCGATTGTGTGCCCATCCTGGCGAAGTAGCCGTACGCAAATACCATGAAACGTCCCCATCCACGGCATAAATGACCGCGTCGAGCCTTCTTGGCTGATTAATTGACCCAGACGCTCGCGCATCTCTTTAGCGGCTTTATTCGTAAATGTTACAGCTAATATCTCATTTGGCCAAACGCGCTCATTCGTCATCAGGTACGCAATACGATGCGTCAAGGTTTTTGTCTTGCCACTTCCCGCACCCGCCAAAATAAGCACCGGGCCGGACGTCGTTTTTACCGCGTCGGCTTGCGCGGGATTAAGGTCTTTGAATATATCCATTAGTATCTATTATAACGAATTTTGTTGGTCGCAGGCTAGATAATACCCAAGAAATACAGTGCAACAGCGCCACCGCCGCCAACCATCAGTAATAATAGAATCCAAATAATCCACAGCCATCCGGATTTGGTTTTTGCTGGATGCGCGAGCGGCTGATGATATGAATCGGTATCATAGATTGCTCCATTCGTCTGATCGCTCGTTGTCGGCTCCTCGTGATATTGTTGTGGAATCGATGTTGGGCCTGTTACTGCCGATGCAGTAGCAACCGATCCACCAACTGGCTTTTGATCGCCAGGTGTCACTACGGGCGCACTTGGCTTTGTTTCCGATGACACCACAGAAGGTGCACCATCAGTAGCCGTCACATTTGACGCAAGAGCTGAAGTACCCCCGTCAGTCTCTATTGCCATCAGATCACTTTGTAATTCGGGTGGCAGTGGTCGTTCAATTTCAGCGGGATTTACTGGAAGTTGCTCTGACGCATCCGCTGTAGCGATATCATCAGCTGCGACAACGCCCAGCGCAGGGGCACGACCCGGCTCATCGTGCACAGGGGAAACTTCCTGCTTCTCTTCCTCATCCTGTGTTTCTTCGACTGGCGCACCGCCAAGGGGTCGCTTCTCTACTTTTGCGTCAGGAAGAAATGGCGACACGAGCGGCTGCTGGTCAGCCTCATCTTCAAGCTCGTCTACAACAGGCAACGCTTCGGCTGGGCTACCATCGATAACCTGCACACTACTGCTCGTATCTGGCTCTGCGGAAAAATTATTCATATCGAGTGGGTCTGGCCAATCATCACCAGAAGTCGCATGCGCATCAATAGTAGCGTCGGACGCAGCATCTGAAACGTTTTGCGCCGTACTAGCAACATCCATTCGGCCGCCTGCTGCTGTCGATTGTCCTGCCGGTGCGACTGGAGTCGGCTCGATCGTTACACCCTGTCGTGACGTGACATTTGGTGATTTTGCCACACCTTTCATGTCCGAAGATGGATGGACAACATCCATAAACCTACCACCACGTCGAGCAGCAAGAGAAGGTACTGGTGCAGGCGCCGTGGCAGTGGGCGTAGTCGCAGCTATTGACGATGACTCATTAACCTTTGTTAGTTCCGAGTCTAAATTCGAGAGAGAAGGGCGAGATTCTTGCGGAAGCGTAGCGTTAATGTTCAGCGTCTTTACCTCATCGTTTTTTGACGGATCGACTTTCGGGACATCACCCATTAGCGTATTCACCGCTTTGTCTAGTTCATCAAAATCCAAATCGCTCATCTTCCCACCCTTATTTTTTTACGACTGACGAATTATTATGCGCCTTCTTTATAATTTCAATGAAAGCGTGCGCGTCAAGGCTCGCACCACCAACCAATAGACCATCGACCCCATCGAGCGCCAAATAATCAGCCGCACTATCCGCTTTGACACTACCACCGTAAAGTACCTGAATAGAGTTTGCCGCCGCAGCGCCATATAGATGTTTGATTTGGCTGCGAATCGCAGTCACTGCTTTTATAACGTCATTCGGTAACGCATTATCACCCGTCCCAATCGCCCAAACTGGTTCGTAGGCGATGATGACGTCCTGCAACTCGTCACTAGTGACGTTCGCCAACCCACCTACTAATTGATCGTGCAGAATGTCATGCGTCTCACCGGCGGCACGCTCGCTCGCTGTTTCGCCGATACATAATATAGGGCGGATATGATTGCGGATCGAAGCCTGGACCTTATTGCGCGTATCCTTATCTGATTCGTTAAAGACATGGCGTCGCTCCGAATGGCCGACAATAGCATAATCCACGATCCCACGAAGCTGCGTCGCAGAGACCTCGCCAGTATATGCACCGTGATCACGCCAGTACAGATTTTGCACCGCCAACTTGAACTGACGGCGGTCAATCTGCAAGCTTAGCGACTGTAGCGCCAAAAGAGTCGGAGCAAGCACCACTTCGACATCCCGATGGACTTCCGTCATGGTTGATAGCTTATGTAAATACAAACTCGCCTCATGCGTATTGAGGTTCATTTTCCAGTTACCAATAATAAGTTTTTTATCTCGTGACATAGTGCTTATGCTTCTTTGCTACTTAGTGTAGCCT
>CBIHME010000113.1:0-3180 GCA_966210965.1 uncultured bacterium | reverse complement strand
CCGTAGTCAATATGGCCTAAATGCTCGTGTTCGCGATAGCGATGCAAAATTAGTATACGGTAATGCGAAATACATGCGCGATGCACTACCGCAGGCAAGCTATATCGGATTTACCGGCACTCCAATCGAAACAGCCGATAAAAGCACACCTGCAGTATTTGGTGATTATATCGATGTCTATGACATCAACCAGGCGGTCGAAGACAAAGCTACGGTACCGATTTTTTATGAAAGTCGATTAGTCGACCTGGGTATGGATGAATCAACCAAGGAATGGCTAAACAAAGAAGTGGACGACCTGCTAGAGGGCGAAGAAATAACTCGCCAGGATCAGCTTAAGGCCGAATACGCTCAAAAAGAAGCGATCGTTGGCAACCGTGAACGTCTACGACTTATCGCCGATGACATCATCAATCATTTCGAAACGCGCTTATCCGTACTCGAGGGCAAGGGAATGATCGTCACGATGAGTCGAAAGATAGCATCCGAGCTTTACGAGCGTATCATTGAATTACGACCGGAATGGCACGACAATGACGATGAACGTGGCGTTATAAAAGTAGTTATTACTGGCAGCGCCTCAGATGAAATGAGGCTACAACAGCATATCCGAAACAAAGACCGGCTACGAACGATCGAAAAACGCATCAAAAATATAAATGATCCGCTAAAATTAGTCATCGTTTGCGACATGTGGCTGACCGGATTCGATGTGCCGAGTATGCATACAATGTACCTGGACAAGCCGCTCAAAAGCCATAACCTGATGCAAGCTATTGCGCGCGTTAACCGAGTTTATCCAGGCAAAGAAGGCGGATTGGTTGTAGATTATCTTGGCGTTGCGGCAGCATTGCGTGACGCACTGGAAACATACACACAAAGTGGCGGCAAGGGACGACCGACACTTAATATCAACGAAGCTGTCGCAGAAATGAAGCGACGGTATGAAATTGTACGTGATTTATTTTACGGATTTGATTATATGCGATACTTCAACGGCGATACTAACACTCAGTTACAGATCATCCTAGACGCACAGCAACATATTCTTGCACTTGAAAATGGGCATAAACGCTTGAAGCAGCACGTTACCGAACTAAGCAAGGCATTCGCACTTGCGGTTCCGCACGTTGACGCACTTGCACTACGCGAGCAAGTAGCATTCTTTCAAGCCGTAAAAGTACGCCTAGATAAGTTGACGGCTAGTGACACCACCGGCGGACCGACCGACGATGAATACCGAATGGCACTAAAACAGATCGTCGACAAAGCTATTGCACCTGTTGGTGTAGTTGATATATTCGCAGCTGCAGGCTTAGAAAAGCCAAACATGCCAATATTATCAGAGGAGTTCTTGGCGGAAATTAGAGGCATGGAACGTAAGAATCTAGCAGTCGAAGCATTACAAAAGCTACTAAACGATGAAGTGCGAATTCAGTTTGCACGAAATGTTGTCAAATCGGGCGAGTTTGCTGAGATGCTTGAGGCTGCACTCGTTAGCTATAAAAATGGCACTATCGAAGCCGCACAGGTAATCGAAGAGTTGATCGCAATCGCTCGTAAACTCCGTACAGCAAAAGAAGAAACCGAATCACTTGGACTATCTGAAGATGAAGTATTATTCTACGACGCATTAGTCGCTAATCAAAGCGCCGGTGAAGTTATGAAAGATAATCAGCTACGTGACCTTGCGCGCGTACTGGTACAACAAGTACGCAATGATGCAAGTATTGACTGGCAATACCGCGATTCTGTACAAGCGAAATTACGAGTGAATGTGAAAAAGACCTTAAATAAATATGGCTATCCGCCAGATCAGCAAGCGCTCGCGACAATGCTCGTACTAGAACAGGCGAAAGCGTATGGTGATAATTGGAGTAAAAACGACCATTACACAAGCAACGGTGGCGCAAGCTTGATTACCTAAAGTCACTTCGCGCGAGTATACTCGTACGTCTGCACGCCTTCTACCATCGTACCGCCGCCGTAGATTCGTAAACGCGCCCAGTCTGGAGTGATACGAAAGATAAGGTAGTTACCAGCATTCAGTTTTGAGATTGGTGGACGAGCATCGTCACTATGATGTTTTAAATTCTCTAGTAATTCAAGCGCCGCGTCACCTTCGTCAGAGTCATACACTTCGGCGGCCACTTAACTGCAAAGTCGCTTGCGCTGCTTCATCACTAAAAGTCATCGCGACCATGTCGTCGTTGTCGACGTAGCTGCTTTTGGCGGTGCCTGATTTTGTTTTAAAATAAACATTCAAGTTTGCGTCGCTGGCGGCGTAGATCGCCGTTCCGTGCGGGTGACCTTCGCTGTTGATCGTACTTAATACGGCAAATGAATGCTCGTTAATGAATTTGCTCATAATCTCACGGGTTTCAGTGTCATTCATAATAATCTCCTTTGATATCATTTCTATGATTAATTGTACTCGTACCGACGTTAAATACCACCACAGCATCGGTATTGAGGAGCATGCCTATCGACAAACCGCGACCACATTGCTTTTTATAGTAAAATATGCTATAATTAATACATACCCGTTCGTTAAAATCACTAGTGAAAGAGAGTTAAATGCAAGCATTCTTGAGTTTTGTCGCCAGCGTTTACATGTTTCCCATCGAAATGTGGAAGGATGGCAATTACTACGATAGCTGGCCGTACTATATCGGCGCCGGCTTCATGTTCGCACTTATATGGGGCGGCTCGGCGGCAATCGTTTACTTCGCAGCGCTCGGCATTCGCAATCGGTACAGGTGGTACACCAAGCGTGAACACTGCCAGCATTGCGGCACATGGACCATCGGCACGGCTGATGCGGAATACGACGATTGCGATCGCAAGCAAGCATGCTGCTGGCCGTGCATCTACATGCACCGCGCCAAGTCCGAAGACACATACCAATGTCCGGCAGACGGCAATACGATGCGCAAGGTCATCAACGAGCTTGGCATCATTATCGACGAGTGCACTGATTGTGGCGGCGTGTGGATGACAAGAGCCGAACGCGATGCAATTATCAGCAATGCGGAAGATGACGCAGCGGCTACTGGCATGCTGACCGGCCGGGCAATTGGTATCTCTACGTAGTTGATCGGGCAAGCGGAGAATCTATTCTTCGAACAGACAGAGAAAGGATTGGGATGTAGTACATAACTATCATCCCAATCCAGACTG
>CBIHME010000112.1:0-3182 GCA_966210965.1 uncultured bacterium | reverse complement strand
TAACTGATTAGTGTATATTAGCACTCTCGGCTGATGACTAGCATGCCGCGAAGAGACCCTATGTCATACGACGTATATAGTAAGTGTATGAATGTGAAGTGATACATCACGTATAGTGAATTAGAGGAGGAGAATCCGTACAAATCCCCCTTCTATAAGGATAGTAACGATTTTCGCCATACAGACAGATGCATGAGTAATCATCTTATGTGTATATATCTAATGTCGTAAAAGATATATTGTGCGACCCATAATTACTATGACCTTTAGGTATGTTCTTGCGCGATATAATCAGCCTATTGTTTGTTCTACGCTCATTCATTCCTTCACTTTCTTGTTGCTCGCCTGCCATTAGCCCGTCTGCGTCGTTGTAATGCTCGTCCGTCTGTATAAATAGCCATAACGAATAACTTTGGTTAACGTACGGCAGTTATTGATCTGCTTGACGGCAATTGCATCGACGGCAATAAATGTTCTATTTTTGTTCTATTCTGTTTTATGTGGATCTTAGTAAGTCATGTACAAAAAAGAGGCGAACTGTATTGTCGCCTCCTCGCTATCATTTGTCTAGATATAATACTACTCAGTTACAATGAGTTGACCTGCATGATCTGCCATATCGTGATTATGATAGCCCCAAGTGCCAGCCTTTGTGATGGTCACGCTGTCTGACGCGCCTGGTTTGATTGTGTCTAGATTAATTTCTGTATTGATGGTATGGGTTGGATGATCAGCAGATGCGAACATCAAGTCCATGGTTGATTCGTTATTCACGGTCAGTACCGTGCCTACCTTAAGTGAGATTGAAGTGGGGCTAAATCCCGTATCGGTATAGGTGATCGAGGCGATTGGCATATCGACAACCTCTGAAGGTTCTGGTGACGATGTTTCCTTTGAGTTCAGCGGCTGATCGACCGCAGTATCCGTCTGTGTATTGTTTGTTGCTGGGCGACTGACGGCAAATGCGACAGCAGCAAGCAAGATAATTGCCGCCACTCCTGCGATACCTATTAACGTCTTTTTATTCATTACACTCCCCCCTTACTAGCTAACTAGCGTGTTTTAATGTGTCTATATACTTATTCTAGTCGTATGAAGTTCATTTTGATAGGGCGGCGCCAAGAAGAAGTCGTGCACTTCCCTATCTAACGAAGGCGAAGTATCGTTTCATCATGTGCGGGTTTTGGCGTGACGATCTTGGTGGCGGGTGGTTTGGTGGTATGCGGCGTGCGAGTTGGTTCAGTGGTGCTTTTAGGGGGTGCCACTGGCTGGCTAGCGTTTACTTTCTCATCTGATTGCTGAACGGGGCGATTTTTCTGCTGCGATGGCTCGGAAGGTGTCTGTTCGTTTCGCTCGCCTGATGGAGTGCCGGCGGCGGGTTTACGCTTGCGCGTGCGAGTTCGTTTTTTCCTCTCAGGTGCCGCAGTGGCTGTTGCGTCGCCAGGGTTGCTGCCGGCAACTTTTTCAGGTTCAGTCGTAGGACGCGTAGAGGGTGTTTTAGCGGCTGCTGTCTCGCTGTTGTTTGTCGATGTTCCGCTGTTAGCGACAAGTTTCGAGGGGTCGGTTTTAAATACGATTTTATTAGGTGTAACCGTTTGAGTGTGTGCGTTAATAGGCCATTGCTTTGCCTGCGCAGCTGATTGGGGTTGTTTCTTGCTTTGAAGATGTTGTGGTGGCTGAATAGCGGCATCGATCTCTTGTTCGACATCTGCGCGGCTACGACTGTAGTTGCGGCGGGTATTTTCGATGATGATACTACTGTTGTCATTTTGCATCGGTGGCAGCGTTAGTGTCGAAGCGCTAAAAGCTGGCGACTTTTCACCTTTGATGACCATGTTAATAATAAAGTTACGGTTATGCATCTGCAGTAGGTCGTTGGGTTCGAACTGTGGCTCGAATTGCTTGGATAAAATCGGTGCGTCATCTGCCGAGACGCGGAAGCAAATCATTGTACCGACGTTACCAAACACTGCATCGCGTACGGTGTCGCTCATCTGTGAGATATACTGGTTGGCGACTGTCAGATTGAGGCCGTATTTACGTGCTTCGGATAGAATCGTTGCGAAGCTGTCGGTAGCGAAGTTCTGGAACTCGTCCACATACAGGTAGAATGGACGACGGTCTTCGATATTTGGAATGTCAGATCGCGACATGGCGGCTAACTGGATTTTTGTCACGAGGAACGAACCAAGAATGGATGCGTTGTCTTCGCCGATCAAACCCTTCGAAAGATTAACAATGAGGATCTTGCCTTCGTCCATGATCTCACGGATATTGAAGGTGCTCTTTGGCTGTCCGATGATGTTACGAATCACAGGGTTGGCGGTAAAGGCGCCGACTTTATTTAGTACTGGGGCAATTGCCTCGGCAACGAATTTATCGTTCCAGCTGGCAAATTCAACACGCCAAAACTGCATGACGACAGTATCCCTGCAGTAGCTGAGGGTGTCTTCGCGGAATTTTTTATCAGTTAGCATGCGGGTGATGTCCAGCATGGTTGTTTCTGGACGATCCAAGAGTGCCAGGATGGTGTAGCGAAGAATATATTCCAATCGGGGGCCCCATGATTCGCCGAACATACGCTTCAATACGCCGATAACTTCGGAGCTGATGTTGGTCTTTTGGTTCGGATTCGTGACCTCGAGCGGATTAAAGCCTAGCGGAAATGCCGTATCTGCCGGATTAAAGTAAACGACGTCCTTTAGGCGGGACTCGGGGATGAAACGCATGTTATTGACGGCAAAGTCGCCGTGCGGATCGATGATGGCGTAACCCTGGCCATGATAGATATCGGACAGTGCGAATAATTCGAGCGTACCCGACTTACCTGCTCCGGTCTGGCCGATGATATAGACGTGACGACTGCGGTCACTGCGTAACATGCCGAACTGGTGATTCATCCCGCGGAAGTTCGTCAGACCGAACGCACTGATGTTTTCGTCAATCGCATCGTTACCAGTGATGACCGGCAGCTTGGCTGGTGGCTCGGCGGTCTTGTTGCTTGCCCAGACAATGTTTGGGGTCTCTACGTTAGTGTGCGGCAAGTGGAAGACGCTGGCGACTTCGTCGATATTTAAAATGAAGTCGTAAGGCTGAGTGGCAACGAACCGCAATGCGCCACTATCGCCCTGCGCCGGCGCGAAAGTGAATTGTCCAGATAGTACATCTCCCAGCTGAAAATC
>CBIHME010000111.1:0-3258 GCA_966210965.1 uncultured bacterium | reverse complement strand
ATCTTGAACCGACATCGATCCGCAAAACAAAACGTTGGCGGGATGGATGAGTATCAAGGACCTGACAGTATAAATGAATTGATTTACGAGGCCCAGCAATCCCCTGAAGGAATTGAAGATTTTAATAGATGGGAATCGGATGTTGATCCGGATATTTTAGAAGAGCTAGAGATGGCTGAGCTGATGGGGGCTGATATATCAGCGAGTGATGTCGCTATAGGTGCTCTACGGAACCAGCGGCATAGAAAAGAGCAGCAAGCCATCGAAGAAGCTCGATAGACGACTTTCTGAAACTGACAAATTAGCACTCGCAGCTTGCAAGTGCTAATTTTTTTGTCTACAATAATACATACGAATTAATCAACGTAACGGAGGATTATTATGACTTCACCAATTAAACCTCTGGCGGATCGTGTCGTTGCTGTCCGAGAGGTGGCGGCAACCAAGACTGCGAGTGGTATATATTTACCCGATAATGCCAAGGAGAAGCCTGTACTGGCGATTGTAAAGGCGGTCGGACCGAATGTTAAAGGTATTAAAGTCGATGACAAGATTGTCTATAAGGAATACAGTACGACGGAGTTGAAAATTGATGGAACGGAATATTTGATCATCAAGGAAGATGACGTTCTGGCGACAGTATAGCGATGGAATCTTTATCAAACATTGGCTCAGTTATTTTTCCAGTTATCCTGCTGATCATTTATTTTTTAGCGTTATTCTACTTTATTAAGCTAACTATTTATGTGATGCGTTTACCGAAAGAACTAAAGTCAATGGAGCGAAGAATACGAGCACTTGAAGAAAGGGAGAATAAATAATGGCAAAAAAAGTTTTTTATGATGATGATGCGCGAACTCGCGTACTTGGCGGGGCGAAAGCGCTTTATGACGCAGTTAAGGTTACTTACGGACCAAAAGGTCGGAATGTGGTAATCGCAAAAGGCTACGGCGGACCGACGGTGACTCATGATGGTGTGACTGTGGCGGAAAGTATTGATTTACCTGAAAACGACGACGAGACCTTGGGCTATAAAGTCGGGGCAGAACTAATCAAACAAGCGGCGACAAAACTGAATAAAGTTGCCGGCGATGGCACGACGACGGTCACTATTTTAACCTATAGCATTCTAAAAGAAGCGAACCGATTGATTGCAGCGGGCCATAATCCGATGGAGTTGCGTAAAGGTATTGAAGCCGCAGGTGCAGAAGTATTGAAGCAACTAGATGGCCTAGCCGAAAGTGTTGAGGGTAAGCACGACCGCGTAGCAGAGGTCGCCACGATTAGCGCTGGCGACGAAGTGATTGGAAAATTGATTGCCGATGTTATCCAAAAAATCGGCAAAGACGGTGTGGTGACTGTAGAAGCAAGCCAGGGACTGGAACTGGAGGCTGAAGTGGTTGAAGGCTTTAGCCTTGATCGCGGTTTTGTGAGCCCATTCTTTATCACAGATGCCGCTCGCCAAGAGGCAGTCTATGAGAAGCCGGCTATTATCGTGACCGATAAAAAGATTAGTAGTGTCCAAGAATTTTTACCAATGCTGGAAAAACTAGCGCAGGCTGGTAAAAAGGACGTTGTTCTGATTGCTGACGAAGTGGAAGGCGAAGCGCTGAGTATTCTGGTGCTGAACAAATTAAAAGGCGTCTTTAATACTGTGGCTGTCAAAGCGCCAGCCTTTGGCGATCGCCGTAAAGAAATTCTGCAGGATATCGCAACGCTGACAGGCGCTATCGTTGTTAGTGAGGACCAGGCGCTGTCGTTTGAGTCTGTTGGATTGGAAGTTGTCGGTACAGCGCGAAAAGTGATTGTCGGCAAAGACGAAACGACCATTATTGAAGGAGCGGGTGATTCTGGCGATGTGGCGGTTCGTATTGCGCAGATTGGTGCACAGGCGGAGAACGCGACAAGTGAGTATGACAAAGAACAGTACGCAAAGCGCGCAGCGGCATTATCCGGCAAGGTGGCTGTTATCAAGGTCGGTGGCGCGAGTGAGACTGAAATTGACGAGAAGAAGTTTCGCGTCGATGATGCGGTAGCGGCAACGAAAGCGGCGCTCGCCGAAGGTATTGTTGCTGGCGGTGGGGTTACTTTGGTGAATCTGTCTAATAAGATTAAGGTAGAGGGTTCAGATAGTATCGACGCTGGCCGTCAGATTTTGAAGAATGCGCTCAAGCAGCCATTTCTACAAATCACTGCAAACGCCGGCCTGAATAGCGAGGCACTTTTGGCACAAGTAGAGGCCGGTGAGGTTGGCTACGGCGTGAACGTTAACCATCCAGAAAAAGGCCTGATCGACGTCAAAAAAGCGGGGGTTATCGATCCAGCACGTGTTACGAAAGAAGCCGTGCAAAATGCAGTGTCGATCGCGTCGACAGCGGCAACGATGGGCGCACTAGTCGTAGAGGTGCCCGAGGCAGAAGTGTCGGCACCAGCGGGCGGTATGCCGGGCGGCATGGGCTTTTAGTTTGACATACTAGTTACGAAAAGGCGCGAGTAGATCGCGCCTTTTTGCATGCAAATGACATTGCGTAGTCTTGACAACAGAGGTAAAAATAGTATATATTATTTTTTATGTCTTTAGCCTGCAGAAATGCACGAGCTAAAGTGCTATTTTCCATCTACGAAAGTTGACGAGCTATGAACGACAGGCACGTTCGCCGACAGGTTCTCGACGCAATCCAAAAAGAAAGGGTAATTGCAAATGGCAATGTCATCGGCACGCTTTTAGGCAAGGCAAAAGTGGCCGGCACTTCAGGGCGCGATGCAGTACTCGATGCGTTAGATACGCTTCAACGCAGTAATCATATCGGGGTTGTAAAAAATCCCGACGACAGTATAAGCCGCGTGTACCTCAAGCAACCTAAGCTTGGGCAGACAACTGCCGTGGATCGATTTGATCGATCCACGGAAGCAAAAAGACAAGACACGTATGCAAGGGGTGTTCCGTCGGTCTTGCCTGATTCGATGTGCTCGCCCGTCACAATCATCAAGAGAGAGGATAGGCAGCTGCCTACTCCAAACGATATGCCAGCAAAGATTCAGCCCACCGACAAGGAGAGCGAGAAGGTGACGACAGCAAAGCTGACGATCCTTGAAGAAATCAATCTCGCTTGGACCGGGCTGAAATGTCGCGCGAATGAAACGACAGGCGTGCTGCCTGTCGGAAGTGTTCATGCGTTCATCATGGAAGATCTTAAAGAGTATGGAGTCACGGCAAACCGTGCAACCTATCTCAATCAGACGCTTGCAAAGCTTGGC
>CBIHME010000110.1:0-3314 GCA_966210965.1 uncultured bacterium | reverse complement strand
CGCTAATATTAAACGGAGGATTAGCGATAATATAATCAGCCTTGAGGTCTGGGAATTTATCTTCATGGAAGGTATCGCCGCGACGCAGATCGGCGTCGATACCGCGAATTGCCATGTTCATTTTACCTAAGCGCCAAGTAGTTTCGTTAAGCTCTTGGCCGTAGATAGAGATGTCACCAAGTTTACCTGCATGCTCTTCGACGAATTTTTCACTCCATACGAACATGCCGCCACTACCGCAGGCCGGGTCGTAGATTCGACCGTGGTATGGCTCGAGCATTTCAACGAGCAACTTAACGATTGAGCGTGGCGTGTAGAATTCACCGCCGTGCTTGCCTTCGCTATTGGCAAACATACCCATGAAGTATTCATAAACCTGCCCAAGAAGGTCTTTGGCATTGTCGGACTTGAATGTAGTGTTTGAGAAAATATCGATTAGTTCACCGAGGCGACGTTTATCAAGTGCTTCGCGAGCATAGTTCTTTGGTAAAACACCTTTCAGCGATGGATTGTCGCGCTCGACAGCATCCATTGCGTTATCAATTAATACGCCGATAGTTGGCTGTTTAGCGCTAGCGACAAGGTAGCTCCAGCGAGCTTCGGGCGGGATCCAAAAGACATTCTCGGCAGTATAATAGTCACGATCTTCAGGGTCAAAGTTTTCGGATTCAGCCTTTTTATATTGCACTTCAAATGCATCAGAAACGTACTTGAGGAAGATAAGCCCTAGTACGACGTATTTATATTCTGATGAGCTGATGTTGCCTCGGAGTTTGTCGGCCGCTTGCCATAGTTGCGCTTCGATCTGTTGAATGTCCATTAATACTTCCCTTTTCTATTGGTATTTAGTATAGGCCATTGAGATGTTTTTGGGAATTAGCTGATACGAGTAAATGATGTTTTTGTAATAATGATGTGATCCAGTAGCGTGATGCCTAATAAGCTGCCGGCATCTTTTAGCCGCCTGGTGACGTCAATATCCGCCTGCGATGGCTCGAGTGTCCCACTCGGATGATTATGTGCCATAATAATACCGGCTGCACGATCAGTAATCGCATCAGCGAATACTTCGCGTGGATGGACTAGTGATGAAGTGAGTGTGCCAATTGTAATTGTTCGTTTGGCGATTAAGCGATTGGCGCCGTCCAGTGTCATGACGACGAAGTATTCTTGCTTTTTGTCGCGAATATCCGCTAGCTGCTCGGCGGCTTTTTCTGGCGAGTCAATAATCGGCTGGTCGCTGTCCATCAAATATCGTTTTGATAATTCTAACGCGGCGAGAAGTTCGGTAATTTTAGCAGCGCCCATTCCTGTGACCGATTCTAGCTGTTCGTAAGTGGTATCAGTACCGTACTTTTTAATAAGCGCAAGTGTATCTTTGGCAATTTTAGATACGTCGGCCTGCGCGTTGCCACTACCAATCAGCGCCTGTAGTAGCTCAAAATCAGATAAAGCGGCCGCTCCTTTTAATTGTAACTTCTCTCGCGGACGATCCGTCCTGATTTTATCTGACATTTTTATCATGCCTTATTCTACTCTCGCGTGTTGCTATTTTGAAAGTACAATTATTATTCTGTATTAATTCAATGCAATGAGTTTGGCGGCTTTCATCGCGTACGTGGTGCGCGGTGCTGTGGGGCAACCGGCGGATTCGACTGCGGTGATGCTGGCAGTATCGCTAGCGCTTGGGCTTTCTAGATACCAGTACAATGCAAATTGATTGTTCGGGCATGGGTAGAACATGAATGTCCTGATGCCGGTTGTGGCGGTACTGTAACCTTTGTTGGGTGGTGTATTTGTGATGAGTCCATTAGGAATATAGTTTTTTGATGTCAGAATATCTTCAAGTGCACATGGGTAAGTGCCTTTCGTCACCCAGCCACCTTGACCATCAACGCAATTGGTTCCGTCAAATGCTACGGTCGAGTTCCAGCCGCCTTTTGGTAAAACGCCAGAATCCGTATTCCATAGAACAATCGCTCTTTCGAGCTGGTTTGCGACTGCTTTTATTCTGGTATCGGTAGCGCGCGCCTGGACACCGTTAAATGCAACAATTGAAATAGCCGCAAGTATGCCAATAACGACGATGACGATTAAGAGTTCGACGATCGTAAACCCTTTAGTGTTTTGTTTTTTATTTGCCCACATAATCTGTCCTTATTATACACTGTCGACGTCAACAACGTTGCGCTGGTCAATGGGTGGTTTGACGGGTACAAAAATCCATAAAATGACATATGGAATGAAGCCGGGAAAGCCCCCCGGAAGTAGTAAAACAATAAATATGATTCGTAGGATGGTTGCGTCGATATTGAAATATTCAGCAAGGCCACCGCAGACGCCAGCGATCTTTTTATCAGTTCGTGAACGATATAATTTCTTCATAGTTCTATTATAGCAATGAAAAGTATAATGGGGTGCTCTAAATCTTGTTGCTAAGATATAGAGCACCCCGATGACATTTACGGACAAAACTTGATAAAACGTGGATCCTTTCGCAGTGCCTCGGTGTTGTGCGCGTATTCGAACGCATTTTCGCCGGGCGTATGAGGAATATCGACCATATCACCTTTCGGTGTTTTGGTAATGACCGCTACCCATATTTCTTTGTCTGCGGTTTTCGAGAGGTCGATTGTGCAGTTATTAAGCGTTGCAAGATAGCTCGACGGTCTGCCTTGATCTTTTAGGTTCTGAACGTTCGAGTAGCCATATCTTTCGAGGGCTTTTTGCTGACTCTCGGGAGAGCCACAGTTAGCGAGCGCTCCTATTGTGAAGATGCTCGCCAACATCACGTATACCAGGTTGCGTTCGCGCGCCCGCGTCGATGTCACGATACTTATTATAAAACATTTTGGCTAAATAAACTGAGTTATCGCATATAGTACGGCGGCGCCGAGTATCCAGCCGGCTGTTACGTCGGTCGGATAGTGTGCGCCGACGTGTATCCTGGATATGCCGATAGCGACAATCAGTGCCGCATAGATAACCGACAAAACAAGGCTGATGGGCGGCACTAGTAGTGTAGTAATTACAAGTATCATATAGCCGCCGGCGACAGTCGCGGCGTACGTATGGCTGCTGGGAAAGCTATAGGATTTAATTTTCATATTTTGCGCATAGATTGTCTTTGGGCGGGATCGACGGACGAGTAATTTTAGGATTGTTCCGATTGGAATACTAGCAATGATAATAATGCCGGTTAGAGCGAGCTGTTCGTGATCGTTGATGGTCAAGACGCCGCATAAAAGCAGTACAAATGACGCCCAGATACTTGGCAGCGTTACTTTGCCTAATTTTGAGGAGAGCGGCTGCAG
>CBIHME010000109.1:0-3321 GCA_966210965.1 uncultured bacterium | reverse complement strand
ATTGTTTCGTCGGCAATCGCCATCGTCGTGTCATCACGCACGACGACGCTCTGCGTTTTTTTCATGTCGTCCAGCAAATTAACGGCTTTGCCGTCCGCATCGATAAGTGTAAGAATGTCATTGATATTCTTTCCATCAAGGCCGGTATTTGTATCCAGGAGATTCAGGCTGGCGGCGTTATAGACGCGGATAATGCCATCTTCGTCAGTACTAAGGATAGCGTCCGCGAGATTGTTAACGATCGTCAGGATGCGATCACGCTCTAGCGATTCTTTTGCTTTGCTTTTAATGAGTTCGTCGCTGTCGCTCTCTTGCTCTTGACTGATGGACGCGACCGTAATGCCCACGATCAATATCGAAATCACCGTCAGTATATCTGCCAATATAATTGCCGGTGAGTCGCTATGAAGAACTGCATCGGCAGCTGCCGCGGCGATTAGGACGACAATACTCAATCGAAGTCCGCTGCGTCCAAAGAAAGCGTTGGCGCAGACAAACAGCAGGATCCAGCCTATGATGAACGGATTGACAAATCCGGACACTAACAATAAGTACATGACCGCAAGGATGTGGTAGGTCGTTAATGCTACGGCGCTGACCATCTTGTTAGATGGTGAAGACAGAAAATGAAAAGATGCCATAAGGCTCCATGCGATGACGATAGCAAAAAAGATCGCATTTCCGGCGTAATGGGACGAGTCGGCGATATCATATTGGATGAACAGTCCGTAGCATGTCAGTGCGACCGGCATGACTAAACTCGCAAAACGGATAATTTGCGTTGCCTTGTCGTTGATCTTTACCCCACCATGGTACATATTAGCCCTAATTATACTGCACCATAAGCATTTTAAATAGATGGATTTTCATTCTTTAATGCCTGGCGGTGGATTTTATATTGTGGATCACCTATTTTTACTAAATCCCAAAACTTGTCAGAATGATTCATTTGGATAGTGTGACTTAGTTCGTGAACTAAAACGTAATCAATCAGTTCGAATGATAATTTCATTAATGCAATATTCAAACTAATCGTGCCATTACTGCTACAACTGCCCCATCGTCCGCTTGCGTGGGAAAATCGGACTTTTTCATATTTAAAACCGTACTTTTCAGCTAAGAATGCCAGTCGCTTAGGTAAATAACTTTTTGCTTCGATACGCAGTGCTTCAATGACGGTGTCGCGTACGATGCGTGTTGCGCTTGGTTCGTTTAATGCCTTGCCTTCGGGGAGCGTGACAATAATTTGCTGACCGTGGCGCGTAGCCGTGACTGCCTTGGTGGTAGTTGGGTGGACGATAAGCGAATGACTCTTACCGATCAACATCCCATGTTCAAAAACCGTTTCGCGGTGCTGTTCCGCGAGCATGGCGCGCAGCTCGTCACGTGATGTCTTTAAAAGACGTTTAACGAGAAACGTCGGTGCGTATAATGGCAACGATGCGCGAAGACGTCCGTCTGGTGCAACACGAATGCGCACATGGGAAGCGCGAGCGCTTCGCCTGAGTGTAATAACCCCAAACTCTTCATCTATTATTGTTGGCATAGCCCCTCTATCTGACGATAATGTTATTTCGGCGGACGCGCTCTTCGGTGCGAACGAGCGGCCGTTCATGCGTAGAAATCTCTGGTCGCGCTGAGGTAGAAAGTTTTTTCAATACAATTTTTGCCTGGGTGGCGTATGTGTGCTTGCCACTTACAACAGTTGGACGTTCAACGGCGTTTGGCGGCGTGAATCGCTTGACGATTCGATCGTATTCCTCGGCGGTAAGGGTGCGGTTGACTTTATCCTTCGTATCTCGCGTACTACGCAATTTCGCGGTAGCGGGGTCTGTCTGGACCCAGACGATTAACGATTCGTATCCGGCAGCCTTTGCTTTGCGGGTGAGTTTGTCGCGTTCGGTCCGCGTGTCGGTGTCGCCTTCGACAATGAATGTACGGCGCGTTTTCAATAGTTCTGTCAGCTGGTGTTGTAGGAGCGTCGAAGCATCATTATCGGTGGCGGTGTATGGAATGATTTTTTCCAGGCTAAGGTAGGGTGCATTGAATGTCTCTGCGAACTTGTCCGCAAAAAAAGACTTTCCCGCGCCGGGTACGCCAACCATAACAATAATATGGGGTTGGGCAAGACTTAATGATTTCATATATGACAGTATAGCAAATTTATGCGTGAATATACACCGACGATTGCTGATGAAATTTTCTAAAAAATCAAACATAGCCGTTATAATGGGTAAGATGTCTGCAATACTTAACAAAACTACCCACTTATTCCGTTCGTTTGGCGGATCTATTATCGTCAGTATACTCGCGCTTGCGTTCGTTTACATTTATATGGGCTGGGAGGCTGCCCTCGTCACGTTAGCGCTGATGGTTATCGAGATAACCTTTAGTTTTGATAATGCTATCGTCAATGCCAAGGTGTTAAATACGATGAGTGCGTTCTGGCAGCATATTTTTATGACAATCGGCATACTAATCGCCGTATTCGGCATGCGAATCGTGTTCCCTATCCTTGTCGTGATGTTCAGTGCGAATTTGCCTTGGAATGCAGTGCTAGAGTTGGCGCTGAATGACCCAGAGGCGTACGCCGCTGCAATTAACGGCGCGCATACCAGTATTGCTGCTTTTGGTAGTATGTTCCTGTTGATGCTCGCACTTCATTTCTTGTTTGATAAAACGCGAACGATTCACTGGTTAAGTGCGATTGAGCGTCCGATGCAAAAAATCGGTCATTGGTGGATGCCAAGTGTCGTTAGTGCGGTAGCACTGGCGATCGTGACATTACTGCCAGCCAATCATCATCCAAAAGAGACGGCGATTGCTGGGGTGATCGGTATTCTGACGTATCTTACGGTCAGTGGCTTGTCGGCGTTCTTTACGAAGCAGCACGAAAAGTCAGAGAAACTTGCCGGTAAAAAATTATTAAAGACTGGTATGGCGGGATTTACGGCGTTCCTATACCTAGAGGTGTTGGATGCGAGCTTTAGCTTGGATGGCGTGATTGGTGCGTTCGCTGTGACGCAAAACGTCATTCTTATTGCTGTCGGCCTGGGTGTCGGTGCGGTTTGGGTTCGTTCGATGACGCTGTACATGGTTCGCCATAAGGTGCTGCATGCGTATCCGTATATCGAACACGGCGCACACTATACAATCGGTATATTGGCGTTTGTCTTGCTTCTTAGTCTTTTCTTTAGCATTCCAGAAGCGGTCGCTGGTGGCGCTGGCGTGCTAATCATTATCGCTTCGATTATTGCATCAAAAAAAGCTGATAAAGAAGTAGTCAACATATAAAAAAATAACCCCGTATTACTACGGGGG
>CBIHME010000108.1:0-3356 GCA_966210965.1 uncultured bacterium | reverse complement strand
TATCGTTTTGTTATTCGCGGCGCGCTGCTGAGTGCCATTAAAGGCAACGATTGTAATGACCGCCAAAATACCGATGACTACAATCACAATTAACAGTTCAACGATCGTAAAGCCTTTTTTGTTATCCATATATTATAAAGAAGTATAAAGCATAAGCATATCGAGGTCAAAAGGCCTATTGCTGATTGGGGTTGATGAATCCGAATCGCTGACCCTGCGCCCATTTCTTCGGTAGGTTACCCTGGGCGGGAATGCCTTCAGTAGCTTTTAGTAGCCGAGCGATATGTAAAAAATTGTATGTCATGAAAGTAATATTTCGGTTAGTGAAGTCATTCTCTGGGCCGCCCGAATCTTTATCGAGGTAACTCGGTCCGGGCCCAACCTCGCCTATCCACCCCGCATCTGCTTGCGGTGGTATAGTGAAGCCAATATGCTGCAGACTGTACAGTACATTCATTGCGCAGTGTTTAATGCCATCTTCGTTGCCGCTGATTAGGCAGCCGCCAACCTTTCCGTAGTATATCCACTGCCCTGCTGCGTTTGTTTCTGAAGAATTGCCGTATAAGCGTTCGATGACCTTTTTCATTTGTGAACTGTTGTCTCCTAGCCAAATCGGTCCGGCCAGAACGATAATATCCGCATCAAGAACCTTTTGGTAAATCGATGTCGCCCATTCGTCATTTGCCCATCCATGCTGGCGCATATCCGGGTAGATGCCGGTGGCAATGTCACGGTCGATCGTACGGATTACTTCGGCTGAGGCGCCAAGTTTTTCCATCAGTGCTACGCTGGCGGCGATCAGGCCGTCGGTATTGCTAATCGCCGGACTTTTACTTAATGTTCCGTTGAAAAATAATGCTTTTAAATCAGAAAAATCGTGTGTCTGCGTCATAATAACCCTCCCTCACGTATTGTCTATCTAGTATAGCGCGAATTGAGGATGCCTACTGCTCGTAGATCTCAAAACCTTGAAACTCAAGGCCCCACCCAGTCGTCGGGAATGAGCCAGTCGATAGCGAGACGTAGGTTCTATTGCCCGATGTTCCGTTAGCGATTGCCGGTGCCGTGCTGCTCACTTTCGTCCATGTCGTATTGACCACCTGGGATGGGCCGTTGTCGATTGCTTTGTTGGTTGCACTACCGTCCATAACGCCAAAACGGATTGAGTTGCCAGTAAAGCCGGTGCCGGTTTTACGTACCCAGTAGGATAGTTGATAGGTCTTTCCCGCCTGTATTTGACTGTAGTTCACCGTGCCAAGAACGATCGCCCAGCTTGTTGTTCGCGCGACATTGTTTGTCCATACTAGAACGGGTTTTGTTGGATAAGGGTCGGACGCAGTGCCGGCTCTAGTGGTAAGCGGTTGACCTGCAACCGACAAGCCCATCGACCAGCCGCTGGAAAACTCGGGGGTACTAATCAAATTCGGTTTCATGCCGCCAGTTTCCGAACCACTGATCGTGGCGCCGCTACATACCCCATTGGCGGTAGTGCTGGTTGCCGAATCGTAGTACATGCGTATGTCAGTGTTAAGGAGTTGGGCGTTAATGCAAAATGTATTCACATCACCAGTGTTAGCGAGTGACATGCCAACGTTCGGTGATGTTTTCATATCTGCGGGGATAGTAGACGGATAGGTGCCATTATCGACATGAGACACGCTCATGAGCCGGGCGGCTTTTGTCAGGTCGGAGGTCAACATGGCGGATCGCGCCCTATCCTGAACCCCGTTAAATGCAACGATTGTAATGGCAGCCAGAATGCCAATGACGACGATGACAATCAATAGTTCGACGATAGTAAAGCCTTTTTGTGTTTGTAATTTCATATACAAGGCAAAGTATAAAGCATAAGTATATCAAGGTCAAAATGCGGCATTGTTTACCAGAATTGTATGATGAAATCTACTGTCCGTATCGTGGGTCGCTTCTAGTGATAACCTTCTTCCAGGGTCCATCGGGTACGTCACGTTCGTCAATGAACTGCCAGGTGACAACTGCACGTCCATCTACCCCCAGTGCATCGGCAAAGGCTGGCGATAAATCAAGTCCTGCGCGGCGTTCGGTGGGTTGAGCTGACCCGAAAACATACGCGCCGTCGTTTTCGCTGAACGGACCAACGTCTTCCCACTGACCGTACGCCGTCTTGTCGTTGTGTGCTACTTTTATCCAACGGTTCTTAAGCAGCGATGCATTTTCGGGGATTTTTTCGTCGTACCATGGGATAATCTGCAGTTCTTTGGCAGACTTTCGGCCTGTTTCTGTATTGTCACCGAACGGCAACGCAAAATAGAATGAGTTCTCGTTGGGCGTGAAGTCACATGGCAGATAACCGCAGCGATTGTTCGGGTCATCGATGCCGCCGTACGCGGTGACCCAATCGCTCATCCATGCCGATGACCGGTTGTGAATAAAATCATTGGATGAGTCGGCGCCTTCACCTACCCAAAAAACGGTGGCAGTGATGTTTTGATGTGGCGGATATTTTGCTGGCACAATGGTCGTCGATTGTTGCTGCGCAGTAACCGACGGCTCAGGGGTTGTGGTGGTAATGGTAGACTGCGAATGTGTGAAAAAATACAATGACCCCGCCGCCGCCAAAAGTCCAGAAATGACGAGCGTCGTGAAACTAGCGCCTCCCGCCTGTACCCTGGTCGAAGTAGGTATATGCTGTTTCATTGCTTAATAATTACCCTCCTGTTTTATTATCGCGCAGTTATCTGTGTATTGACTTAAGTATAAGTATGTCATACGCTCAATATATACAGTCCAACTCAGGTGGTCCACTCTATTTACTAAGATTCATTCCTCGAACAGATATATGTAACTTTTATTTGGGGAGGTGTTTATGGGGAATGGAGAGCAGCCTGTTTTTTTCGATCACAACGGCAAGCGCTGGCTTAAAACGAAGATAATCGTATCGTTTATGCTAGCAATAATTGTAGGCGGGCTACTGTGGCTTGCTCCGCAAATGCTGGCTCATAAGGATGTCCCCTCTGTTAATAGCAATGGCCTGATGCTTTCTACTCCTAAGCGCACCCCACCAACACCGACGTCATTAGCCTCGCATCTTTCGAATACAGAGACACCAGTCGTTGGAAAGGGCCCGCTCGTGCGGGTGCTGCGCGTGACGTATCAAGATGGGGTGGCTTATGGTATCGATCCTTTCACGAATGAAGCGATTCGAAATTTGTCGCCGGATGAGCTGACCTATATTGACGGAGAGCTGTATGTCATTGACCGTTATGGGCATTCAGCCAATAAGCGTATCGCTCTTACGTTCGATGATGGACCTAATCCGATCTTTACGCCTAAAATACTCGATTTATTATCCAGCGAATCGGCTGAGGCGAGTTTTT
>CBIHME010000107.1:0-3431 GCA_966210965.1 uncultured bacterium | reverse complement strand
GCCTGGGCCTGCATAGCTCTCTCTCGTAGTAATGGCTCTAGCGAATCGGGGTGCATCACCTCTTGATCAGGCGTACTCTCGAAGGTCAATTCGACCGTTACGGCATCGGGAAATTCTAGTGTATTTGCAGGATGTTCTGGCGACTCATTATGAACTGCGCGTGCCGCATCAGACGAGAACGATGGATGATCGCCATACGAAACCGGGCGCGTAATCGCCTCAATCTTAATATCTGGCAGTGAATCAGGATGTAGTATACCTTCGCGACGATATGGCTGATTTGCCGTCGCCTTGAACTCTGTCATCGCACCAACAAGTCCACTCAGTGCAGCCGACACCTTCGCAACTCGTTCGTTCAAAATCTGCACTTCATTCTGATAACTTCTTAGCATATCCATATGCGTTACCTTGCTAGCGGAAACGCCGGCGAGCACCCCGTTTAGACGCTTTAAGTCCGCATTGGCATTAATGCGCGCGTTCAATGCGCGGTCGTACAATGCCGCATCGGAATAGCTCTTCTCTTGTTCAAGACTGCCAATTTTTACTCGATTTGCTGCCGTATTTTTTTGCTTCTGTAGATCCTGAATCTGCCATGCGATGTCCGTCCTTCGCTCGTCAATCTCTTCCAGCACTTGCGTTGCCCAATCGTATACCATCTGCGGCTCGACTTTTAATGTTTCGATTTCATTTTTTATACCATCAAGAATCGCCAGCCGGCTTTCTGCCACAGCTATATAACTTTGCAATAGATCGATTCGCTCCTTTACAGTGCCGTTAGAGCCAAACTCCCGCCGCATCATATCGAGCGATTCATTCACGACCGAGGCGTCAATACACCCAGCCACGCCGTAGACCATCCCCCTCCCGTGGTCGATCGATGCCGTTTGATCAAGTAAATCAGCCGTGGTGACGTCGGGCGATAGCTGCTGATCGTCCGACTTAATATAACGCTCGCCCATCATGAAGTCACTGCCTTCGGGTCAATCGCTATCGTTGCCTTAGTGACGTGCGTATCGACTATCGTCAACTTGTCCGTCGATACTTCACTCAATCCGATCAAGGCTGAATCATCAAATTCGTTTATTGTTTCTACCTGATAGGAAATTCCAGGCGTTTTTGCCGCCAGCTGTTCAGTTATCTTGACGACTAACTGCGTCTTTGAGACTTCTTCAACTTGCTTATCGTAAGTACCCCCTGGAGCAACGATACTTTTGCCCGCGTTATGCAATGTGTTTCCTATCGCCATATCGATGTTCGCCGGACTTGTCATCTCGGCATATAATGCATCGGCGGTCGCTTGAGGAAACGCGCCCGCCTTAACAGAGGCATCGAGACGCTCCTTCTGAATACCTTCGGCGTGAACTTTCTCGCGCTCGAGCATGATTCGCGAATCAACGCGACTAAGATCAATTGTCACTTTCTCACCCTTAATATTCAAGGCGGGGTGATTATCTGTATCGCAAACACCCACGGATAATATCGAGTTTTCAACAATTGCCTTAGGGTGACGCTCGACGTC
The DNA here is from genome assembly GCA_966210965.1 of uncultured bacterium. GTDB lineage: Bacteria > Patescibacteriota > Saccharimonadia > Saccharimonadales > Saccharimonadaceae > UBA6022. Next base: position 1,912 of record CBIHME010000107.1, on the reverse strand, counting down.
AGAACCAGGATCTAATCTTGTCGGCAGTAGCGGGCTAATCGTACCGTCTGCATTAGGAACATTCCAAATCATACTTGATTCAGCACTTACATTTCCCCGATAAAGAACATCTCCAATATTCTCATCCGCACAATCTGCCAAAAGCGTATCGAGCAACTCCTTCTTTGCTGGATCATCCCTTCCGATCACAGGCAAGCTAGCGACAAATGAGTATGGATTATCAATTTCTGCGTCATACGACCACCCAAGCCCCGTTCCTGTTACACCAGCAGCCATCAGTAAATGCGCGACAGCGCGTCTGCTAGGAAGTCGCACTCGCTCTTTGGCTAATGGTTTTTCAAAATAGTCCGAGTCGATCGGCAAATCAACCGCAGGGCTCGCACCCCAATCCGACGGCCGCGGAATCTGCGGACCACGCGGCGCATCGTCAATCGCTCGCTCTCGTTCGGGACTTTCCTCCCACTGACTATCGTCCACGAACGAATCGTACGCATTTCCGTACCTATCAGACTGATCACGATTATCCTGTAGTCCGTTTAACACATCCAGGCTCATCTGCAGCTGCTCTCTTAGTCGATCCGCATCAGGAAAACTACGGCCGCCCAGCCGATGATCTATTCTTTCACTCATTGCACAATCCCCGTAGACAACCCTTGCATGCGATACGTCGAGCAATATCGAGACGCACGAAAAAAATACCAGCATTTTCTGCGCGTTTCTTTGTCGTCGACAGTCGCATGTGAGGTGTCTCCTTTATCGAAGCATTCCATACTGTTACGTCCGCAAGAGTGAACCTTCAAATGGTGACACATGAAAATTCAGGATATACGAAAAGACAAATGTACCATCAGGTCACGTATCTATTAACTAACAATACCTAAAACTACTTACTTTGATTGAATAATATACTAATCTAACAGTGGTGTCAATGTATATATAGCGTCACGTCACCGTAAGAAGCGCCAAATCTAGCGTTTTATAGGTATATAAGAGGTGAGGTATTGTACAAACTACAATTGCAGTTAACTAGGCGCTGACGGTCGATTCAAGCGTCGCATTTGTTCGGCAAGCATCGGTATGGAACAATAGATCGGGATTTTGCTTGCAGTACAGGCAGATCAGCACAAGATCATTACAATTAGCCCAGGCACAGTTTTCGAAATTGCTCGTTGGACCGTCACAGTGGCTGCATTTACCAATCGTCTTCGCATGATCACTGAAATCAATCGTCATGCGGTCGTCGAACACCCGCAGACTCCCCTCCCAAAGGCCGTCATCACCGTACGCTTCACCGTACTTGACGATACCGCCGTCAATCTGATAAACATCCTTAAAGCCCCGCTTCTTCATCATCGCGCTAATGACCTCGCAGCGAATACCGCCGGTGCAATACGTCACGATCTTCTTGTCTTTAATAGCATCGTACTTGTCGCTCTCTAGTTCGGCAATAAAATCACGTGACGTATTTGTATTTGGCACGACGGCATCTTTAAATTTACCAATCTTGGCTTCATGCTCATTACGACCATCAAAGAAGATAACGTCGTCACCGTATTTTTCAACCAGCTCATGCACTTGGCGCGGCTTTAAGTGCACACCGCCGCCTACGACACCATTCTCATCAACGGAAAACTCGTCTTCGCTATTTTGAAACCCAACAAGTTCCTTGCGAGCCTTGACGCTCATGCGAGGAAAATCATCACGACTACCATCACTCCACTTGAAAACGATATTCTTAAACCCAGCAAATTCTTTTGTCGCCTTAATATACGCTTTCAGATCATCCATGTCGCCGCCGACCGTACCATTAATACCGTCCTTAGAAATCAAAATACGCCCCTTCAAATTTAGGCCGTCGCATAGCGCTTTCTGCCACAGCTTCATCGTCACCGGATCACTGATCGGCGTAAAT
>CBIHME010000106.1:0-3437 GCA_966210965.1 uncultured bacterium | reverse complement strand
TCTTCGTCTTCATTTGCAAAGCTACTGTCGCATTTTACTAACGACTTATAAAATGAAGTGTTTTTAAACTCCTTTTCGAAGTTCTTTTCTACCTCAGTGTCGGTCTTTAGTGCATAGCCTAAGCTGCCATTTTTTGCGCCCAGCGTTTTATCAATAGCGATAAATGGATGTTTCTTGTAGGTATCGACGAGCTGGTTTTTCACTGCGGCGTCGTTTTGTAGATCATTCATCGACTGCGTCAGGCACTCTTGGGTCTTGATAATTTCTGGGCTAAAACTTTTGATATCCTCGGAACTTATTTTCACCCATTTGTCATTGACCTTATCGATAACTTGATCGAATAATCCTTGCGAATTGGCAGGAATCGAGCGACGGTAATTATTCACAAGACTGTCTATGTTTTGCACCTTAAAATAAACGTCGTTCTTTTTGTCAATTATACCGTTTCCATCTAGCGAATACTTTTTGCCATCAACCTCATAGTCGAGCTTAGCGTTGACAGTACTTCCATCCGCAGTCGCGCCACCATTCATCGTCACAACTACTTTACTTGCTCCCGCAGAGGTCACTGCTCCCGTGTACGTAACTGTTTTAGAATCTAACGCATGAAGAAATGCATCCGCGACTACTTTGTTGGGGTTTTGATACCAATAGACATACGCTAACCCAAGGCCAAGTAGCAGTACGGCAGTAGCAATCAAAGTGATGATCAATCCTTTTTTAGATTTCTTTGGCGGAATAGCCACGCCCGAAACATTCGACTGCTGGGCAGTTGCAGGTTCGGCCATGTTCTGGTCGAGACCATCGACACGAGGTGCCTGATCGTACCCAGCTTGATGATTGACCGAAGGCGTCGTGTCATTATTCAGCGCCCGTAGTGATGCGTCTTGCGTTGATGGATTCTGTGTACTATCTTTGTCGTCCATAGTTGATTCCTCCCTTATAACATGCTGTGTTTATCGTTACACTTAGCGTACCATATCGATCAGTTTTACGAGAACTTTGAAAAGAAATTCGCTTTGGTCTGCAGCCACTGCGGGGATTGTCGCACGAGCTCATCGCCTTCTTCCATGTTGCAAATAACCTTCACGGTTTCTTCGGCATAAATACCGCCTTGTGATCCTTTTACTAAAATAGCGGAGTGCTCCTCCATGACGCTATGAACAAATGCACCGGCGTCGATAGCGCTTTTGAATGATCGCACCTGACAGCCGCGCTGTTTTGCGGCAGGGGCAAGGTATTTTGCCGCTTCTGCGCCAATTGTCACCACCCAAGATAATAGATTTGGATCACACATGGCGCCTAATTTTTCATGCTCTTCAGCGGAAAGCGCACCTAGTTCATTCATATCCCCTAACACAGCGATACGCTGTGGCGCCTGTATGCCATACAACGCTTGCAAAGCAGAACTAGCGGCAATCGGACTGGAATTATAGCTGTCATCGATAATCATCGTATTGTTTTGACCTTTTAAGATATTCATTCGTCCAGGGACGGACCGAATCAATCGAAGACCTGCTGCAATCTGGTCGGCAGTCATGCCCATTTTGACCGCAACAGCAACCGCACCCATAACGGGACGCAGACTGTGTTCACCCGCAACCTTGACTGTCGCCGGGATCGCTTCATATTCTGGCGTAATCACCGCACCTTCGTAGCCGTTCTCGGTTGTGAAATTCTGCGTTTCAAATCTATATTCGGCGACGCCAGTCGTGCCATAGGTATCAAGGTTGCCGTTCTTCAAGAACTTTGCATATCCACCATCAATATCGTCGCGATTAATAATAGCAAGTTCAGAGAAGTTCGCCGCCATCAACTCCTCTTTGGCGACAGCGTCCATCGTCTTGAAAAACTCCATATGCTCGGGCGTCACTGCAGTCACAACACCGATATACGGACGAAGATAACGGCCAAAATGTGCAATATCCCCTGGATGATCAGCGCCGATTTCTTGGATAATAACATCGGTGCCAGTCGGCATTTTTATTCGCTCACGCGCCGCGCGAAAGACAGATAGCCATGCAGTAATACTCTTGATATTTTCTGGGTATTTAATCCCTAGGATCGCAAGCGGTGCGCTGAGATGCGTATTGTGATTTCCTTCTTGCATCGCAACATTAAACCGCTGCGATAGCAAGGTTGCGATTGCATGCTTAGTGCTCGTCTTGCCGACACTGCCTGCAACAACAATTAATCTAACCTCAGGATGTTTTTTGAAGTATTTGACGACATAGCGCTCGAGTATAAATTGAATGGGTAGTCTAAACATATCTACGACTATGATAAACCATTACCGATACTAATTAAACTCTTACCCTTCCGAGCCTGGGAAAATGCAAAACCCCGCGTTGACAGCGGGGTTTTGCAGGGAGCGCAGAACTACCTAATTATTGCTTACGATAGAAGAGACACACTGACCCTGGTTTGTGTAAGCACCCTGGAACGACATCCAGCCACCATTTTTACATTGATCCTTAGAGGTCGCAGTAGTTGGCTCTGGGATCGCTACTTCGAAGTCGTACATCGACGAATTGAATGTCACTCCGTCCACTTCAAGGTTTAGATTTTGTTTTGATGTACCTACATTATACGCAGGATCAAACGTACCAGCATACACGCCGAACGATCGAACATTTGCATTCGGATAAGCCGCCTTTAGCTCATTGAGGGTGTAATATGGGCTGCCGCCATTTCCTGCAACCACAATTGGATGCACGCTGTTGTTTGCCCAAAACTGGCCATTGTATACATCCCATTTTTGCCATTCACCGGCAACCACTTGTCCATTTGCCGATGGGTCAAATACGAATGCTGTCGTCCAGTCGACGATCCCATGAAGTTCGATATTCAATTGATAAGAAACTGCAGCGCCAGCAGGACCAGCAACCTGTTTTGTGTAATAACTAAGGTCCGTCACCTGTGCCAAAGGCACATTCACTTCTTTCAAATACTGAGCTTTTGCACCTGGAGTATCATTTGTTGTCAACGCCAATACACCGCTTGGATATGGTGAAGTCGAATCACCGTAATAAGACACAGCGCCGCCATCGCTCGTATCACCACTGTACCAACCCTGTGCGTCGTCGCCCTTAACGACAACTCGAACACCTTCGGCGCGTACTGATAGCGCAAAGAACGAGCCCGCTACGACAATGCTCACTGCAGCCAATGCGAGTAATTTGATAGAATTACTGTGCCCGAAACCATTTTTCATTGTTAATTTATGCATGCTATCCTCATTTTTGTTTTATAGTATGCCGCTATTATACTCTCTTTTATGAAAAAGCTTATGCTTTTGGTGGAATGATGTCGATTTTACGCATTTGCTTCTGATGAACAATGCCTTCTGGTGTGATGTGATAAAGCAATACGTGCCCTAACGACATCTCAACATCGGCAATTTGATCTTCGTGAATATCCTCGAGATGCTTTATAAG
>CBIHME010000105.1:0-3478 GCA_966210965.1 uncultured bacterium | reverse complement strand
TTATTGTTATTTCCCTCAACCTGATGAGAGGAGGTTGCCGCACCCCACAAGAAATGCTTTGGAAATTTTAGATTCGTGTTTGATTCTTTCACTCAGCTTATTATACCTTACTATCGATGCGCTAGGATGATCTGCAAGACATAGCTAAGCGCCCACAGAACGGCGAAGATTATCACATACCACGACAACCCTTTACGCAGCCGTTTGCCAGGCTCAGCGATACTATCTTGACTTCGATCCCCCACTCTTTCGTCGGCATAATAGTCGGTTTGGGTAATTGTTTTTTGCCCCACCTTAGTAATAATGTCTGCTATTCGCTGCCACACCTTACGTTCGGTAAAGTTAAACTCTTTACCGTAGACAAAAAGCTGATTATCAATCACCTCCACGTCAAACTGTGCGACTTGATCGATAAGCAGCGCCATTAGATCAGGCGTGAAAATATATAATGCATCCCGTTCATATTCTTTTGGTGCGTACAACGTAAAGTGATCGTTGAAGTCACCCTCGAGCGCGAGCGTTTGGTCTTTGTTTATTGTCACTGGCAAATTAGATATGTTCAGACCGAATATTTTTGTATTATTACTTTTAGCGTCAAGTAGCATGTGGGCGACATGACGCTCTAAGTTGATGCATATATAGCCGTATTTGTACGTTGTGCTGGATTTGCCATGCTGTACCGTATATCGATAATTGCCTATTTCAAATCCTTCAGCACGGAACCGATCATACAATTGTCGCTGGCTACCACTAGAAAAAATAATACCTGGATATGCCGGCTTGGCAGTCTCTGAAATGTACGTCAGATTGTTATCGCTAGCAAAATGCCCTAAACGTATCCTTCGCTCCGTTGCCTTATCGGATAGTACAACCCCAATCCACCAAATAAACAATCCCACAGCCGCAGCAACACTAAAATTAGCTAAAAAAGTGATAAGCCAATCCGCGGCGGACGCCTCGAGCGCCCAGGCGCGCAGCACGCCAAAAAAAATGGCCAGAAAAATAACCACAACTAGCCACGCACGTTTTGACATGACGCCAGGCTTAGTATTCTGTGTATCATGGATTTGCTGTTTCGTCACTGGAGTATCAAATGCCTGAAAATTTATCACATCCTTCATAGAATCAATCCTTCTTTGTTATGGAAATATTTGGATACCTTTGTCATTCAATTTGCCAATCGCTACACTTGGATATCTTCGCCGAAATGCTTTTGTAGCCGCATTGTAATACTGCCTTCATGTCGTCCGAGTTTTTGGCTAAGGTCTTTTAAAGAGACCCCATTTTGAAAGTCTTGTTTCAGTTGCGCATCATCGGCATCTTGCCATGGGCGATACGCATTTGGATACGTTTCGCGCATTTTAGCAATTTTATCCGACCAGCCCGAGGCGGCCTTTTCTTTCTTTGGAGGTGCCATTTTTCGCTTCTCGGCCTGCTCTGCCAAATGAGCAAACTTTTCACTATCCCTAGCCGCTCTGCTTCGCAATGATCCATCGATAGTCTGTGCATCTTCGCTAACCTGTAGCGCCATCCTGTTTATGCCATGTAAGTAAAGATTGTTCAAATTTTTTACTCGGCTAAGTGCGACATATCCCATACCTTCGACGAACGCCTTACGCAGGTCAATACGCGCCGCATCCAACGTCATACCCTGCGATTTATGCACTGTGATCGCCCAAGCTAAGCGCAGTGGAATTTGCGATATGCTCGCTCGCTTTTTATCACCATCCCGCAGCTCCCACGTTTCTGGCTGCATCGTTACCGTTCGCCCACTGCGGAACTCGACAATCGGATACTCGGTAGCGGGATCAAAGTCAGATACAGTACCGATGCTACCGTTTGCATAGCGACGATCTGTTGCATTTTTTACCGCCATGACTAACGCGCCCTTTTTCAGCTTTAAGGTTGCCGGAGCAAGTACAGAACGTTGTAAATTTTCTACATAATTTTCAGCGCCCGTCGTTGACTGTGTATAAAATAGTTCGTCACCACCTAGCTCAGCTAGCTTCACCTCATTCAGCTTATCGACATCAATATTTACCGTATGTAATTCAGTCAACACCATATCTTCTGGCGGTACTTCTTCAACTCGAGCTAGTAACTGCTCGGCATGATGACGTCGGATCTCACCCGCGCGCAGTGCGTTCAAGATATCTAGCAGCTCTTGGTCATCCTGACGATGCTGCTCTTGCAGATAACAGACCGTTGGGTCCAACTCCCGCCATACATTACTGTGCACCACAAAGCCCCCCGCCCTACTGTCGCCACGGTTGATCGGTGGCAGCTGGAAAAAGTCACCACTCATAATCACCTGAATACCACCAAACGGCTCATCTTTGCGACGGACCAAACGACACGCTTCATCCACCATATCAAGTCGATAGTCGTGCAACATCGAAATCTCATCAATAATCAGGACGTCCGTCTTTTCGATAATCTCGCGACGGCCTTTAGCGACATGATCAGCAAAGCCTTGCGGGAGGTAATCGGACACGCCAATGCCAGACCAGCTATGAATCGTCGTACCGCCTAGATGTGTCGCCGCCAGACCGGTCGTTGCCGTCACCGACACATGCTTACCGTCCGCTTTCGCTAACTTGATAAATTGATTCAATACAAAAGTTTTACCCGCACCTGCTGGCCCAGTAAGTAGGACGCTTTCTCCCGAAAGCATAATTTCTAACGCTAACCCCTGATTCATTACTTACTATTATACCTTATAAAAAGAAAAGAGCCCGCCCCAGAGGAGCATTTACTCCGAAAAATCGGGGCGGGCTCTACTTTAGGACGGGATACCCTAGCGCTCGAGAATAACTTCTCTCACGCAGCGACCGTTACGGCTTACTACCAAAATCTTACGACCCTTTTCTTGTTGACGATACAAAATATCCATGGCACTCACTGCACGACGCAGGATCTCAGTGTAGTCCTGATCGTCTACTGTTTTAATCCGCCTTAGTTGATTTGCCGTTCTCTCATTGATATTAACGTTCAATGTCGCAGATTCATCATCCTGCAACCCCTCACGAGACATATCGCCACCAACCATTCATAAACCGATGTCAAATAGAGTATTTGACATAAACACGGGTAACGATTATTTAACTATATCTCAGTACTATAAGCAATCATAACCAAATTACCGGCCAACTTGACCGGTAATTTTATTCGTCAACCTCTCGGCGGCTCACCATCCGGTTCGCCAAGAAGCTTTTTGCTTTTAATTTCAAAGCGCTTTCCGGTGATTTCGCTGGTAATATAATCTTCGTTAATTAAGTTTACGAACGTATCAAGATCGTTGCCATCCATAATGATAATCGCGCCAGCATCGTCTGACATCAGTTCTAGCTGCAGTGCATCAGCGTATTCGAGCGCCTGCTCCTGAGTAACCTCACCGATTTCCATTTTTTGTAGTTTATTGACGATTTTCTTGCGTTCGCGAACAAGACTCTGCAAATCAAGGCCGTCAGGAAAACTT
>CBIHME010000104.1:0-3486 GCA_966210965.1 uncultured bacterium | reverse complement strand
CGGCTTTGTCACGAATGATTGCGGCGGCACCCGAAAGACTTTCGATTACCCCAAGCTGTCGCAGGTGTGCACGAAGCTTATTGCGGGCGTGCGTCGTGGTAACGAGCTCTTGCCATGCCTGTTTTGGCTGGGAAAGTTTTCGCGTAACAACCTCGACGACGTCCCCATTCTGTAACGGCTTATCAAACGCATGTATGTTGCCATTGACGCGGAAACTGTAAGCGTGTTTTCCGATGTCGCTATGAACAAGGTAGGCAAAATCTAGCGGTAATGCACCTTCGGGTAAATTATATAAATCACCCTTCGGCGAATAAACGAAAATACGGTTGCCGAACAAGTCAATATTTAGCTGATCTTGCGAGATATCTTCGTTATCGCGCAGGCGTTGAGCAACTTCTTGCATTTGCGTAATCCATTGTAGCTGAGCGGGCAAGGTGGCGGACTGACCTTTGCGTTTTGCGTAGTCTTTGTTTGTTTTTTGCTCGTGATAATGGAAGCTCGCCGCGAGTCCACGTTCTGCGTATTCGTGCATCTCAAACGTGCGAATTTGGAACTCGACAATTTGCTTACTTGGCGTAATGACCGTCGTATGAAGGCTTTGGTAGCCGTTTGGCTTTGGAATCGCAATGTAGTCCTTTATGCGACTGATCATTGGCTGGTACATGCTGTGGAGGATGCCAAGCGTACGATAGCAATCCTCTTTATTTTCTACGATTACCCGTAGCGCCATGAGGTCATAAATGTCATCGATATTATTGTCGACTTTTTGCATTTTTCTGTGCAGGCTGTAGATGCTTTTTACGCGGCCGTTGACGGCATATTTGATAGTATGTTTACCCAGCTCTGCTTCTACTTCTTCACGGACAATACCTAATTTTCGCGTACTTTTTCCTAGGCGCTTTTGCATTAAGTTTTTGAGTTTATGAAACTCTTCAGGATCGAGGTAGCTAAACGCAAGCTCTTCTATTTGCATACGAATGCGCCCCATACCTAAACGGTCGGCCATTGGGGCAAAAACCTCTAGGCTTTCGCGAGCGATCTTTTTTTGCTTTTCGGCGCTCATATGCTGCAGTGTCGACATATTGTGCAGTCGATCGGCGAGCTTGATGATGATGACACGTACATCCTGGCCAACGGCAATGAGAAGCTTTGATAGATTATCCTTTGTCTGTGGCAGGTAATTTGTTAAGTCCTGCATGCCAGCGCGAGCCTGCGATACCTTGGTGACGCCATCAACTAAAAAGGCGACATCACGACCAAACAAGTTTTCGATTTCACTTAATGTCGCGGAAGTATCCTCGACGGTATCATGTAGGACGCCCGCAAGGACGGTGTCGATATCCATGCCCCAATCGACTAGCGTGTCAGCTACATGTAGTGGGTGAATAATGTACGGTTCGCCACTTTTTCGTTTTTGTCCAACGTGTGCCTTAGTCGCGAAGTCAATCGCATGCTCTAGTTCAAGGAGTTGATTCTCCTCATAGTGTGGTTTTGCATGTTCTAGCAGGTCGCGTTTTTTCATTGTCTTTAGTATAAAACACTAGTCATAAATAAAAAACCACCCTAGGGATGGGTGGATGGAGTGCGGGCGCCACAGTAGGGCGCCCGCACGTGTGTTAGGGCTCGATGAGCTGCGTCAAATCTTCTTGATCTGCTATTGCCCAGGCGTATCTGACGACGACATTCCATCGACCATTCCGATGAGTCATCGTGATGATATGATGCAGACTGACGTCGGCTTCAGATATCGCCGTCGCTTCGCAAACAATAAGGTCATTGTGGTCACAGCTAACCTTAGTGATGCGTGCTCGGGCACGCTCGTTGTTGATCATGACGGCGATAACTCGTTCGGTGCGAGGAGGTGCCAACTTGCCGTCGAGCACATGACTGACTCGTTCTGCTAACCATCTAGCTTGAGCGTCCAGGTCAGCAATACTCTCTTCGCATACCTTGGTTGGAATAGCGGTTTGCTTGGGCGTAGTAACCTGCCTTTTGTCGTAGAATAGCGTTATGCAAGCTACCTGTTTGTGGACGAGTGACGCGAATAAGGTGATAGCGAATAGGAAAAGTCGACGATACTGTAGCTACCTAATAGGCTCTCTGCATTTTTAATTGCAGCCAGTACTTTCTGCCTGATATCCTCATCGGTCGCGTCCTTCGCAACGAGAACCCATCCCTTATCCCAGAGTTTAACCGGGCGCGAGAAGATTCGATTGCCGTGCGAACGAATGGTGATCGTATAATCACATTTCTGGTCGCCTCGCTGAGCGGCTGTATCGAGCTCTTGGTAATGTGCTTCATCTTCGGCGATATCTATTTCGGACATTGTAGGCCTGACTCGATAGGGAATATGATAAATATACTATAATAATTAAAACATATTCTGTCAATTTTTTGCAGAGATGCGGGCGGCAGTATATACTGATGGTAATGCTAAAGCTTATGTAAAAGGAGCGGGAATACAATGAGTCAAGTTAAGGTGGCAATTAATGGGTTTGGTCGTATTGGCCGCAATGCCTTTAAGATCGCATTTGAGCGCAGCGATATTGAAATCGTTGCAATTAATGATTTAACGGATACAAAAACACTAGCGCATTTATTAAAGCACGATTCATCGTACGGAACCTACCAGCACACTGTCGATCATGACGAGAAGGGAATTATTGTCAATGGTAAGCACATTGCCGTTCTTGCTGAGATGGATCCTGCGAAGTTACCATGGCGTGATTACGCGGTCGATGTCGTTATCGAAAGCACAGGCTTCTTTGTTGATCCGGCGAAAGCCCGTGCGCATATCGATGGTGGTGGAGCGAAGAAAGTCGTCTTGTCTGCGCCTGCGAAGGGGGATGGTGCCGATACAATTGTCCTCGGTGTCAATGAGGACAAGATCGAAGGTTCAACCGAGGTTATTAGTAATGCTAGCTGTACGACTAACTGTATTACGCCGGTCATGGCGGTGCTAGAGAGTCACTTTGGTATCGAAAAAGCAATGATGACCACTGTCCATAGCTATACGGCGAGTCAGAAACTGCAGGATGCGCCAGCAAAGGATCTCCGTGAGGCGCGAGCCGCCGCAGAAAATATCGTCCCGACGACAACTGGTGCAAGCATTGCGGCTGCACAGGCGCTTCCGGCGCTTCAGGGTGTCTTTGGCGGGTTGAGCGTTCGTGTTCCGACTCCAGTGGTCAGTATGAGTGACTTCTCGGTTGTTCTAAAACGCGACACGACGATTGATGAGTTTAAATACGTTTTCCGTGAAGCGGCAAAGCAGCCATTTTACCAAGGCATTCTTGATGTTACCGAAGAGGAACTTGTCAGCAGCGACTTCAAGGGCAACAGTCACAGCGCAATCGTTGACCTGCCGCTAACGAATGTCGTTTGTGGTAATCTGATCAAAGTCGTCGCCTGGTACGACAATGAATGGGGCTACAGTAACCGTTTGGTCGAGTTAGTAGCCGACGCAGGTCGTGCACTTCGCGCTTAGTC
>CBIHME010000103.1:0-3501 GCA_966210965.1 uncultured bacterium | reverse complement strand
AAATTTCGCGCTTTACTGTTACTCTTATCACTAATCTCAACTTGCTCAAGCGCTTGTTCGATCATAGCCCTGCGCTCGCGCCGAGGCACTTTCGCTATCTCTAATGGTAGCGCGACATTTTGATAGCAAGTGTCGTTCGCCTGGACAAAGAATGCTTGAAATATAAAGCCAATCTTTTCAGAACGGAAACGGTCAATCGACTTACGATTCAAGGTCAGGATATCCACTTCGTCTACCAGAATCTTGCCTTGTTGGGGACGATCAAGGCCGCTCATTGCATGCATCAATGTGCTTTTTCCGCTACCCGACTTGCCAACGATAGCCACACTTGCTCCATTCGGAATAGTAAAACTAACATTGTCGAGTGCCGTAAAGGACGTATGCCGCTTACCGTATGTTTTTGATATATTCTTCACTTCAATCATGTATCATTACTCCAAAAAATATTTTTACTAAAGCGTTGCTGGGTTTGGCAGAATCAGACGGCACAAGGTTGTGCCACTGTGCAGCTCGATACGGCTAGGGTTGTTTGGGGTCGAGAGCGCATTCGACCATGACCCACCGGCCTGACCGCCTGCCTGGCAGGATACCGCGCCTTTTTGCAGGTAACTAATCGACCACGTATGCGCGGCGCCGTCCAAATTAATATTCTGCGAACTGTATGCCGCACCATTGCGACAACTGCCATACATCATCAGGCAGCCGTTATATGGATTCGGTAAAGTACCACCCATATATGGCCGTATCGCATCATTGAAGGTGGTCGAGACGGAACCGTTCCAGCACCCACTTGTGTAATGAGACGCCTCTCCCAAGCATGCACTCGTCCCGCCACCAAGTGGATATTGCCCATTCTCCGTTGCATACATAATTAATGCCCGGCGAAACTTCGAGACCGCGTCTTCGGTGCGGGTATTATTAGCCCGATCCGACACGCCATTAAACGCTACGATCGTAATTGCCGCCAATACTCCAATAACGACGATAACAATCAATAGCTCAACTATCGTAAAGCCCACCTGCCGATTGCGTGTATATCCTACTGGTATTGATTTCACTTATGCTAATTATACGCCAAAGACCGATGGTGACAAAATAATATCATCTACCACGTCTTCGATCATACTTTCGCTTATGCTGCGGCTTCCACGAACGATGATGATTTTGCTCGACACGGCGATCATCGTTACGTCGATGCGTCGCCAACTTGGCTATAAATACATCGCCAAGATACGTTTGCATTTTTGCTAATCTGGCAAGCATATCGCGTTGCTGATCATTCAGTTCATCGAGCGACATTGCGCCGCCAACTATTGCGCGCACTTTCTGCTGGATCTGGCGCACTGGCACCATAGGAATTTTCTTGCTGTATCCACGCTGTAATTGACGGCGCTCTTTCTCTAATTGCTCAAATATCCATATGCCGTACATCTCGCTAAACATGCGTTTGTCTCGAGCGGTCCGCTGCATGACCGGCTCACCCCCACCTTCAATTGTGCGACCATTAAAGCGGACTAATTGGCGCGTTGCCAATCCGCCCCTGCGACTATCGAAATACGTCTTACCTTGACGTACGCTAAACAACTGTGGCGCTAGCGCCTGCAGCCATTTGGGATTCACTTCAGTAATTCCCTGCACGAGATGCAGTGTCTCTAAATCTCCAGCATATGTTTGAATTTGCAAATCAAACGGCGTTCCAGCAATCAGTTTAGGGTTTCGTACGACAGTGCTACTGGATAGTTCACGTTTTTTCTTTGTCGTCAGATGAATCGCCGAACCATCACCTTCTACCATCCATAGCTGATCAATCTGACCAGCGATAATACATTGCAGCAAGCGCTCGACTTCATCGGAACTTACCGCTTCAAGTGGACTGCCGTCCAAGCCCAAATCGCGATGGAGCCGGGCGATAACCTCTTCAGCCTTGAGTATATTTTTACTAATCACCCCCACGTCGTCGTATGTCTCAGGGTCAATTTGCGGAAACGCGAGATATACATCGTACTGTGCGATCAGATCCGAGCGAGTTTGTTTCGTATATTTGCGCCAGCCAGTATGTCTTGTCCCACCTTTGATGATACCGCCAATTTCTTGGATACCAATAATCGCCGCTAGCTTAACCTGAAGTGATGCGTCATACTGCGACACTTCAACTAGCATGCGCGCATAGCTAGATTCAACCGGAAATCGCTCCATCTGTCGACCAACGGTCGTTACCTCTCCGGACGGCGTCATTGCACCCAAACTTCGAAGGGTTTGTTTTGCGGCTTTAATTGCCCGATTACTTGGGTCATGGTAAAATTCCAGCTCTTCGATGTCAATACCGACATTTGCTAACCGTAGCGTCAATCGATCGATATGCTTACGCAGTATCTCTGGTGTCGCATATTCCGGACGCTCATCAAACGAAAGGCATGGCATGTCGTCCAGTGGCGCTAGAATGTACTCACCGGCTTTTGTACGTCCCGCCCGCCCTGCGCGCTGCAAACAGTCCGCTTGTGATATCTGTGAAATAAATAATCCTTCAACTCCATTCTGCACCTCGCTTCGACGCGCCAACCCCGAATCGATAACAACATCGATATCGTCAATCGTAATGCTCGTCTGGGCAATATTCGTCGACAAAATGATCTTACCATTAGGATAGCTTGCAAACGCCTGCTGCTGCGCTGCCACTTCGAGCTGACTATGCAGTGGAATAATCGGAACGGCAGCAGCGGCCGCCTTCGTCTTCAGCATTGATGCGACACTCTCTATTTCGGCCTTACCTGGCAAGAAAACCAGCATATTAGCGCCCACGTCGATCTTTTCAACGATCTCGGCCACAACATCTTTGCCGTGACGCTTTGTCACATCGTAACTACGTCCCGGTACCGCGATCGTTGCCGCGCCCCTAAAATACGCTGCGAGCGTGTCGACTTCGATTGTCGCACTCATAATAACTACTTTAAAACGAGGCTCTTCTTGACAGCGCTTATTCGCCCATGCGACAAGCACTTCCATATTTTCATTCCACTCATGTACTTCGTCGAGCACGAGTATCTGCTTTTCACTTGTTCCACTTCCGGTAATTTCGCGAACCAGCTGCAAGCCATCGGTACAATATAAGATCGCCGTATCAGGTCCATCATCACGCTCATGAGCCGTTCGATAGCCAATAAGAGCGTCACTGTCTTTACCCGTGCGCATCGCCCATTCCTCGCGGACACGATGCGATAAGTTACGCGCCGCCAAAATGCGCGGCTGCGTCACAATCACCTTTTGATAGCCATGTTCGACAAGATACTGCGGTATCTGCGTGCTTTTCCCCGCCCCAGTCTCCGCGGTCACAATGGTTACCTGATTATTATCAACTGCAGATAAAATAGATTCACGATAATCAAAAACTGGCAGCTCGTCCGTAAAACCGGGTACATCATTTGTCATGACCTTATTGTACCGCATATGCTAAAAAAGCATAATTAGCACTCTTGACACTCAAGTGCTAGAATTCTATAATAT
>CBIHME010000102.1:0-3512 GCA_966210965.1 uncultured bacterium | reverse complement strand
TAAAATTCTTGGTGGGAGGCAGTTTCTACAGATGTAGACTTGCCAATTCACCAAGAACAGATTGTTATTACGTAATAAGTTACCATTTAATATTAGCACAACAGAGGCGAGATGTCAACGGTATATCAGTAGGTTGCATGCGGCTTATGCATATTGACATTTTATCTATTTTTTGTTATAGTATATGCAAATGGTATTCATTCGGAGCGTCCGTATGATTTCAACTTTAGGAGTTGCCATGTTCTTTCTTAATACCGACTGCATCGAAATGAAAGTCCCCACTCGCTTCGTCCACGACGGCTCCGACCTCAATCTGCATGAGTTCGCCAGCATGCTGATCACATTCAAGGATGGTGAATACCTGTGTAAGGTGCTCAGCCCCTATGCACCGAGGAACGACCGCGGCATCGAAGCTAGCGATGCGGAAAAAGCCGAATGGCTCGCGCTCGTCGGCAATCACGACATCGTGCTGCGTACCGTTTCACTTTACGCACTTCCATCCCAGGAAGTGCATGGAGCGGGCAGATTCGCGCTCGGCATGGTCGATCTATGCCTTGATGACGAAAGCAAAAGCCGCTACTATGTACACGCGCTCGATCCAGTCGATTAACCCACACCTCCCGCCTACCGGTGGTCGTCTCGTTCGAGATTGCCCATCGGTAGGCGAATATAGGTGTGGGTTTTTACATATTGAATTATTTAAGATTTTGTGCTATAATAATACTACTAATCTTACCGAAACCTCGTTAAGATCGCCCTTTCTAAAGGAGAGTCGTGGACAACACAACCAGCTATTATGCCGATTGCACCATTTTCACCCAACCGAATCGCGCATCTGCTATTGGCGAAACTATGCTTTGCCTCGACTTCAAGCACGTGCCGCATTCAAAAGCGCTTCGCCTGTCATTGATGTGGACGACCAAATACGAACCTACCGATAGCTGGAAGCTGATCGTGGAGCGCCTGCTTGTCGAACTACCCAGGATTTATGGCGTAGATTGCACGTCCGCACAGCAAAATGCCAAGGATCGCTATATCGTCGAATTTGGCATGAAACAGTGTGACGTTGCCGCGGCGATCGACGCACTGAGGGAGCACTTCAAGGTGTTCGATTTCACGATCAGCATCTTTGCCGGTTCTCTCCGCTAGCCTGCACCTATCATCTGTTGGTGGACACTTATAACAAGCTGTCCACCAACAGACCGGTATGGTGTGGGCTTTATTTTTAGCTATAGAAGATAGATTGATACATAAATGGTAATATGGTATAATTTTTCTCGATGGGACCACTTTACGGATCGTCCGTAAAGCTTTTTGAAAAAGAGGTACGCCATGCACCTTGACGGCTTCGACCTGATTGAAAACATTAAAGGAGACCTTGTTGCGATAAACTGCGAAACCTCGTCTGTAAGACACTACGAAATTTTCGCCGTCAGCAAGCTCCCGTCCCCACCGAAGATAGAAATCGTACCGGATGAGGACGTTTTTGTCGTTACCGTTGAGGTACATTTACCTGCAACGAATACGACATTTAATATTCAAGGCAAAGCAGCGACAACCCTCCGCGGGCCCGTTGCCGAACCATCAGTGTCACACATTGCCATGTATCTTACGGGCAATCTTCAGATCGTAGCTATGAAGTTTCGAGGTAAATGGATTGTCTGCTGGAGCATCCCTTAACCCACACCGCGCTTGCCGGTGGCATTCTTTCGATAAGATTGCCACCGGCTATAGCACGCAGGTGTGGGTTTTTCATATCTATACGATTGTTACTACCTTTGTTTGATGGTATAATATGTCACGATGCTTTCCGTAAAATACAGATTGCACGAACCTGATATTCTTAGATATCCTCGACAATAGGATGGTTTTATATGCGCACAGACTCAGACGAAAGAATGAGAGAGATACTCGAAGATAACGGCGGTGTGTGTGGCTTCTTTAAGCTTATCGTCGCCAATCACCAGCCATACGTCCCGTGCGGCGCCAGTCTTCGCAGTATTCGACAATACATTACCATTGATGCGCCGCAGGCGCTGTTCGGTAAGAGCACGTTCAACATCGTCATACCACAACGGGTTGCACTCGAGTTGAACGCCCCGCAAAAGACAGACGTAGCGATACTCATCGGCGGCGAGATCTACAGGGTGGCCGTAAAATTGAACGGACAATGGTTTCCAACCTTCCTCGTACGGACCGATCCAGCACTCCTAGAGGCGAGGTAGGGGCATGCGCCAACCGAAACCGCTTCGACCAGCAAAGGTTAGGCCAGTCAAAATCCCCGCCCATCCAGTGTGCGCGATCTATACCAGGTTTCCGCCTGGCGATGATCGTGTCGATTCGAAGATATGCGTCAATTTCGATGCCCTGCCCCTAGGTAAGATGCGGACGATGTCGGCAAGTATGCTTGGGCTACCAACAGAAACGACCGATTGGAGTGATGTACGCGGCCCGTTAAGACTTCACCTGCGTGAGCTGATCAGCTCAGCTCAATGTGTGGATGTTCAGTACGATCCGCTGTCATTCATTATCGAACTAGTCGTACCGACGCGCTCGGTCGAAGATGTCAAGAATGTCATAATTAAACACCTGAGC
This sequence comes from uncultured bacterium, assembly GCA_966210965.1. GTDB lineage: Bacteria > Patescibacteriota > Saccharimonadia > Saccharimonadales > Saccharimonadaceae > UBA6022. The sequence goes on along the minus strand of CBIHME010000102.1, from coordinate 917 downwards.
GACTTTGGCATTACCGCCATCGCGTTCAAATAATCCCCCACGCCAGTTTGCTGGCGACCATCAATATTGATGCGTCGCCAGCAAACGTACCGGCGTGGGCTTTTTCAACTCTTTACATATACATGATATAAGTATATAATTATCATAATTGTACGCCGTCCGACTATGAAAGGTCTCGCCAACAATGCTCCTTCTGAACAAACCTCATCACCGTAATTTTCCATCCGACTCAAGGTACAAGGTTGCATTTGAACCCAAGACAGCCGAAAGCATTCTGCCACCCATTTATGTCTATATCGACAATACCGGCCGCTGGCACATTGACACGTTTTGGCTGACACCTACTTGGCGAACGCAGATCAATACAATGTTTGAAGCGCTGTACAAGGCACACTTCGAAATACTGACTGTGCCGAAGATTCTTGAGGCTGTCGAATACGCAGACGCGCTGCGAACCTTAGACGCTCAGCTCAAAGGCGATTCCGACGCACCAATGATCTGCGTCCGTTACTATGACGAAGAAGTTAGTCACTTGGTTCCAGGAAATCGGATACGCATTCAAAAAATCCACTGCAACGATATCTTCGACGACATTACGAGGCCATGAGGCATCTGCCGCCCCAATATTCCGAAGGTTCAAAAAACGCCCCGGAGTATTGGGGCGTGTTTACTATTTAGATAAATGTACCTGCACGGGCAAAATACGAGATCAACGTCACTATAATTAAAATTGCATACCAAATCTTTCGATCTTCCTGGTGTTTTTCGAAACGATTTACTAGCAACAGACCAATCAGCAAACCGACAGGAATTCCAGCGAGCGGTATGCCCATCCAGCTAATCGGCACCTTGAATGAAATCCATAATGTCCCCAATAAGACAAACGTCACCAACTTTAGTAGGTAGGTACCATCGGA
>CBIHME010000101.1:0-3554 GCA_966210965.1 uncultured bacterium | reverse complement strand
GGTCTGGACGACCCTGAATATGTATTGCAGCAAATACGATTAATCGACGAAACTATCGAAGGCGAGACAATCCCTAATCCTCAGGGCCACCAGACGGAATATGCATTGCCATTCAAGGGAAAGGATTCGTATTTATTTATTGCAAAATCCGCGAAGCGACGCCTAGACTCGGAGCTTGCTGATCGTAATCCTGGTACATCGCGCAGTACCTGGCAAAAACATATCAAAGCCGGACACATCAGTGTTAACGGGGAAGTGCAATTATCGCCAAAAGTATCAATTACCGATGCGGACAACATCGCTATCGATACGCCAGACGCAATTGACTACACCGAGCATGAATTACCGATCATCTACATTGATGATAATGTTATTGTCATCAACAAGCCTATTGGAGTTTTGACACATGCCAAGGGTGCATTGAACGAAGAGTTTACCGTCGGAGAGTTCTTCCGTCGGTACTGTTCGTATAATGCCGACACAAACCGACCCGGGATCGTTCACCGCTTAGATCGTGATACGAGTGGCGTTATGATCGGCGCTCGTAACGAAGCAACGGCAACCATGCTACAAAAGCAATTTGCAGATCGAAAGACAAAGAAGACGTATATTGCAATCACCGTCGGTACGCCAAAGAATGATGCCGCGCGCATCGATCTACCAATTGGTCGAAACCCTTCCGCGCCAAGTACTTTTCGTGTTGATGCCAAGGGAAAATCAGCTATTACGGACTACAAGGTGGTGCGTGCAACCAACGAACTATCAATGTTAGAACTTCGTCCACATACAGGTCGTACGCACCAATTGCGTGTTCATATGAAATACATGAACACACCAATACTAGGTGATCGAGTCTATGGCACAGAGGCAGACCGCCTATATCTACATGCAAAGCAGCTTGAAATCACCATTCCCGTCAGCGAACGCCGTATTTTCGAAGCACCATTGCCGGTAGAGTTTAATACGCACTTTCCTGATGAGCAATAGTTATGCAGCAGCCGACACTTCATCCTACCTCGAAAAAGCTGCTTGAATCACTAACGAGAGAACTGCCTCAAGCACTCATCGTCACCGGCAAAGATGGTACCGGGACATTAGAAGTGGCGAAATATATTTCACACATTCTTGGATCGCCTGAGGATATTATTGTCCCAAAAAAGAAATCCAAGGATGGTAAGAAATTTGAAGTCGACATAGAGAATGGGCGGGTGCTTACTGAAGATGTTCGTGGGCTATATGATAGTGTTCGTGGCAAGCAAACTAAGCCGAGGGTATTTATCATTCAAAAGGCTGATCGTATGATGGCAAATGCACAGCATGCATTGTTGAAACTGCTTGAGGAACCTAATGATAATATATATTTCATCTTAGAGACCTACAATGCCGGGCTTCTTTTTCCTACAATCCGCTCTCGCGCCCAAGCATTGACAATTCTACCTTTAACTACTACTCAAACCGACATGTTCTTAGATGAAATGAATGTTACTGACCAAAAAAAACGCGCGCAGCTCAAATTTATTGCCGGTGGCTTACCTGTCGAGCTTCGCAGATTAATTGAAGATGACGATTACTTCAATGAACGCGCACAGCGAATCAATGATGCCCGACAGTTCTTGCAGGCCGACAGCTACCAACGACTGCTACTGGTTCAGAAATACCAGGCTAACCGCGAGCACACATTGCAACTACTGGATAGTGCGATTCAAATTACGCGACATAGTGTCAGTGCAAAACCGCAAACAGCCCTCATTAGCCAGCTCGAGACACTACTTGCCGTAAGGGAGCGCATAGCAGGTAATCAAAACATACGGCTGCAGTTAGCCAAATTTGTTTTATAAATTAACGAATGGCTTAGATCGGATCAGCCAGTGTTCGCTTCATGTCGCTCATTCATGTGATCTGCTGTGGTATAATTAAAGAATATGTTAGCAATACTTATCGTTGCAATACTCGGCGTTTGGGCCGCACTCAAGCACCAAACAATCAATGAGGTCGTCACCGATCTTCCACTTAAAATATCAGAGAAATTAGATCAACTGTGGGAAGTTGCTCAAGAATCACTGCGTGAGCGTAAATATCTGCGTGCCGAAAAAGCGCTACTAACTATTTTACGCGTTGATGAACGTAACGCGACCGCTTATAACCGATTGGGTATTTTGTACGCAAAGCAGCAGGCGTACAAGGATGCTATTGAATGTTTTGAGATTGCTCAATCACTTGAGCCAAGCGCAAGTAGCCTGCATAACGTCGGCTTGATTTATTACGAGACGGAGTATTACGAAAAAGCAGCGTTAGCGTTCGAACAGGCGCTTGCTATGGAAGATAACCTTGCATCTCGCCACATCGCATACGCAAAAGTTCAAGAAAAGCTCGGCCGTAACAAAAAAATGATCGAAGCGCTAGAGAAAGCGGTTGAACTCGATCCAATTCCTCAGACACTAAATATATGAGCCGACGCCTACGATCGTACCGGTCAAAGTGATTTATCTGTCGAACTTCGCGAAAAAGCTGCGAAAATGATTATTCCTCAGGGACAACCAAAACGCGTCCGTCAAGTACGTCGCGTCGTTATGTAACATTGACATTTCACCTGTGATTTGATATAATATTATTTACGTTCGTATATTTACATCTCACCTTAGCAAAGGAAGTGGTATGTCCTATAGCACTCGGAATATCTCGCCAAAGCGTCAAATCAATGAAGGTCTTGCAGAACTTGTCGATGAATCGGCAGAGCACGATGCGGCTATGGCCGCCGAAGCCTTGGCTCTTGATGTCGAGGAAGCAGAAATGAGATCAAAGGCCATCAACGATATCGTGATGGGTGTGAACCCCGAATTCGGGACGCACATGAATTTGACCGAATGGGAATACATGCTCGATGCGGTGCAAGCAACTCCCGAGCAGCGCCGCCTATTTGAGGAGACGCGCCAACTGCAACGAGCTGCCGAGAATGACTCAACGCTGACCTTGTCAGATCTATTAGGTGAAGAAGATGACCTGGACTACGACCGCTACCAGGAGGGTGATTATAACCCCGGCCGACCGTAGTCACGAACGCACCCCGGACACAATGACGTGTCCGGGGTGTTTAATTTTCTTGCTATAACGACATAGCGACTGGATGTTGTGTCATGCCGGCGGCTATCTTGTAGTCATTGGATATAGATAGGGTGGCGAAATGATTTAGGGTAATCCAGTCATATTCACTATGCTCGCTGCTAAGCCGAATATCACCGATGTAATCCCTAGTCGTATAAACTGTCTTGATAACCTGGCAATCGCCATGGATATGCGAAGCGACATGGATGGGGCGCAGGTGGGATATAGTGAGACCAGTTTCCTCATAGGCTTCGCGCTTTGCGCCATCAGACGGATTTTCGCCTATATTAACTTGACCGCCAGGCAGATCCCATAATCCGGCGCGGTACGTATCGTTAGCATGGCGCCTAAGAACTAATAGACGTCCGCTGCCATCAAAGATAATTGTTTTTGCAACGATCTCTATTTTCATATCAAAATATCATATCATAATTATCGTTCTTTAGCTATGC
>CBIHME010000100.1:0-3555 GCA_966210965.1 uncultured bacterium | reverse complement strand
GCGGTGCACCCTGCTGCATAGCCTGGCGCACCGGTGGTCGTGAGGATACTGCGCCCTCGCCAACGCTACGCATCGGCACCTGAAGAATGGGAGATTTAACTCGACGTGAACGAACAAACCCGTCAATTGAACGGCTAGCCGCCGCAGCTGGCACTTCTTTTGCTAGTGATACAACCGCTTCATTGATCTGCATCACCGGTTCAATGATCGCTGGCTCAGGACGAGTGACTGTATGCGGTCTGACGGCAATAGTGTGTCGTGCGTTCCTGCGCTGCTTATATATAGAGGTGAGTACACTGACAACTCCGATCTGATATATCAAAAGAATTGGCAGTGCGACAATTAGCAAATTAATCGGATCGGGCGTCGGCGTAATAATCGCTGCTGCAATAAATGTCAGAACAATCGCCCATCGCTCAGATTTCATTAGGCCCGTCGGGGTGAACGGCTTGATATAATGACCGATAATGAGAATGAAGGGGATCTGGAACAATAGCCCCAGCCCTAGTGTATAAGCAATAAGAAAGTTCAGATATGAATCTGCGGTAAGTGCAGCCGAAACATAGTCGCCGGCAAACTCAACCAAAAACTTTAATGCCCCGGGCACGGCAACGTAATACCCAAATAATATACCGGCAATCATTAATCCAAATGACGCCAACAGGAGCTTTGCCGACAATTTTTGCGCAGCTTTTGGGAGTGTCGGGCGGATAAAGGCATAGATCTGCTGAATAATAAACGGCGCCACAGCAGCCAGCCCAGCGTAAATACTAATAAGGAAAATAAAGTTAAACCCACCCGCTGGGTTAAGATACATTAGCTTTTGATCACCGAATGTCGCGTTCAGCGGCTGCAAGAGTACAGGAATAACGCTTGATCGGTACACATACACTAGACTAGAGGTAACCAGCAATATCGACACCAGTAGCAAAAATCGTCGTGACAATTCTTGAACATGCTCGCGCAGTGTCATATGGCGATCATCATCGTGATGGCGCCCACCTGACATGGACTACGCTTTCTTTTTCGCGTCGTCGCCTTCGTCTTCAAGGCCTTCTTTCAGTTCACGGCGAGCTTTGCCGATGCTACGAGCAAGCTTTGGAATTTGCGACGAGCCAAAGAGCACCACAATAATTACTAAGATGATGATCAATTCAGGTGTTCCTAGTCCGAACATGTTGATTTTTTCCCCTATATCAAGTTAACTATGATTATGATAATACTTATTACGCTTAGGCGCAATAGCTTGGAAAGTGGCAGCGATGCATAACCTTGATTCGTTTTTTATACTAAAAACCCTTCTCCTATCCTTTGCCGAGACATATAGCGAAGGCTCATACGGCAGCGGAAGCTACAACGAGCCCCCCGCGACTAATGCACCCACAGGCACCGATTTACCAGCTAAATCTAGTTCAACCGCCCCAGTCGCCGCTGAGCAAACCACCCTACCAGAAGATCAACCCGCTACATCAACTGGCGAACAGCCGCGCACAACAACCACTCAACCCTCTAGCGACCCGTCTGCGACCGATTCTCAATCCGAGCAAGCGATCGCAGGAACCGACCCTTTCTGGATAATTATCGCTTCGATTGTCGCACTCAGCGCGCTCACCGCAATAATTTTGCTCGCCGTCAAAAAACTCCGTCGTCAATAGATGCATGACACAAAAAACGCCCGTACTTTCATGTGTGCGCTTTCCTGGTTGCGGGGGCAGGAATATTGGCAAAAGCAAGCCCCCCCTTCAAAGCCAAAGAAAAAAGTCCTAGCAGATGCTAAGACTTTTTTCTTGGTTGCGGGGGCAGGATTTGAACCTGCGACCTTGTGGTTATGAGCCACACGAGCTGACCGGGCTGCTCCACCCCGCGATACATATTCTAGTCTAACAGATGAGTCTGGTTATTGCAAACTGCGATGGTTGCCGCCGAACAAAAAATTCATCCACTGCTGAAAGTCGCTCGTCGGCTCGACCGTACGAGTAGGCCTATCCGCCACAGAAACATCAGCAGACTTTGCCTGTGGCGTGTTGGGAGGTAAAATTAGCACGTGCTCGCCGGGATTGGCGAGTCCAAGGCGTTTTCGCACCTCTAGCTCCTGATACTCGCTACTTTGATAGTATCGCTGCTCGTATTTCAGATTTTGCGTCTCTAGTTCGGTCAGCTTCAAATTACGTGTCTTGGTATCGACTTCCTTTTGCAGGGCGTAATTTCGTTGCATCATACCGATTGACCCCCATACCCAACTGAGGCCAATAAAAAACGCGACTGCGATAACAATATTATTCATCGTCATATAGCGATGACGAATGTGATAGTAGACGCGGCGGATGTTTATTTTGTTCATTATGCTACCGCTTATTATAGCCTAGGGAGTGATTCGGCGCTATACACGCAAGCTACTGACGCTAGCGCAACAGATCATAGTACGGTATAATCGCATACTAGGTACGGGGCTGTAGCTCATCGGTTAGAGCAGGCGGCTCATAACCACTTGGTAGATGGTTCGATTCCATCCAGCCCCACCAATAAAATACGCTCACCTTCGGGTGGGCATATTTTATTGGCGCTGAATTATGGCCCAGCTCGTAAAAAGCCTGCTGCCTTCGCCTGGGGCTCGTCACAATAGTAGCCACTAAATGACACGCCCTCTCCAGGCACTGAATAACGCCGATGATCTGAGGTGTAGTAAATTTTGGCATTATCGATTGTACTGGCGATAATCGGCTGACGCACCCCACATCGTACATACGCAGCAACATACCCACCCCATCCACTCGTCACGAGATAAGCACACACTCCAGTAACGGCAAACACGGCAACCAACCACCTCCATACAGGCAGTTGGCGTTTTTCAGCGACGGGCTGAGATTCAGCCTGCTCTGTTGCTAGTATTTCCCCTTCAGGCAATTCGTCCATCAACCCTATTATACCCGAATGGTGACACTATTTTGCGGATGCTTTGTTTGCTAGAGTAACTTTTCCGTCGTCGTTAATTGATATTGTCAAATCACGAGTCTGCTTTTTTAGCGCAGCCATTGTCGCAGGGCGGCTTTTCGACTTTAAAGCACGGTAGGTAAGCTCAATATCGTTAACCACGTCCCGCGTCATAAGATCATGTTGCAATATGATAAGCTCGTTAGCATATTGACTGGCTTCTGCCTGAGATTCAAATCCGTAATGCTGAAAGGCCGGATGAGCGTAATTGCCGTCGGTCTGCAGTACGCGCGCACGACTTTCGGTCGTAGCAATAACATCGTGTCCAGCTACGGCGACGCGCAGTTGATCTTTTAAAGACAACTGATGAAACTGCGATGACGATAATTGATCAAGCGATAGCTCATACGCACGCAGAATCTCGGCGTGCCGAGGATCGACCAATTCACGCTGGCGACTATCGGCAAACAAAATAGTCTCTGTCCGCCCAGTCGGATAAATAACCTCTTCGTCTACAGGGCGATAGGGTCGTAGGCCGCCCCCTAGATCACTATACGCATCACCATCCTCATATACCCTTCCTAGCGCCCGTCTTCCCACCTGACGACGCGCATGTGCTTGCGT
>CBIHME010000099.1:0-3609 GCA_966210965.1 uncultured bacterium | reverse complement strand
AAGTAGACGTGACTAGTAAACAATGTCATGAGACTTTCGTAATATTTACGATGTGTCGTCGCTAACCCTCAATTATTAATCATGTCAAGTATATGTCTGAAGCATTGAGTAATTATTTTCGATGTTTGCTGGGTCATAAAAATAGCCCGCTGTCGGGCTATTTTTTCGTTGAACGGCTTGCTTTTTTGGCAGGTACTTTCGCTTTTGTAGTGGTCTTTCGCGCAAAGCGGCCTTTGGCTGGGGTGGCGCTTGCTAATAACTCTTTCGCCTGTTCGTGTGTGATGGATGTGGGTTCGGTGTCTTTTGGAATCTTGGCATTCTTTTTGCCATCAGTAATATATGGACCATAGCGACCTTTTAATACCTTGATGCCATCGCCAAAGTCGGCAATGTTTTTTTCTGCCTCGGCTTTTAACTTCTCTTTGTAGAGTTCAAGTGCTTCTTGCAGTGTAATTGTATGTGGATCGAGTGGCTTGATGCTGACGAACAGTTTGCCAATTTGAACGTAGGGGCCAAATCGACCAACATTTGCTTTAATGTCGTCGCCATCCGTAGTTGTTCCAAGGATGCGAGGCAATTTAAATGCATGCAAGGCTTCCTCGAGTGTCACTGTCTCAATTTTTTTGCCAGCTGGCAGTGGCGCAAACTGCGGTTTGTCATTTTCATCATCTGCGCTACCAAGTTGCAACATTGGGCCGTACCGACCGAAACGAGCAAGGACGGGTTTGTTCGTTTTTGGATCGATACCAATTTCCCTTGCTTGTGCGACAGTAGAGCGGTCGATGCCACCCGATTCGACGATCAACTGATGGAATGGCTTGTAGAACTCCTCGAGCATTTTATTGCGCTCGAGCTTGCCGTTGGCAATTTCGTCGAATTCCTCTTCTACTTTGGCGGTAAAGCCATAGTCGACAACCTGGTCGAAGTGATTGGTCAGGAAGTCACTAACCACCTGGCCAGCGGCAGTCGGTACTAGTTTGCCGCGGTCGGCGCCAGTCTTTTCTTGAACGACTTCGCGGTTGATTGCTCCATTTTCGAGCTTATATATAATAACGTCTCGCGGTGTGCCTTCACCCTCGCCCTTTTCGGCGTAACCGCGCACCTGGACGGTATTAATGATCGTTGCATATGTTGATGGGCGGCCAATGCCAAGTTCTTCGAGTTTTTTGACTAGTGCGCCTTCAGTGAAGCGCGCTGGTGGTCGGGCGAAGACCTGTTTAGCTTGAGCATTCTGCATAGCTAATGTGTCGCCATTGGCGACGGCCGGTAAGATATCGGCGTCTTTTTTACTGCCGCCATACACGCGCAGGAAACCATCAAAGATAATGACTTCACCCTTCGCTTCGAATACTTCGTTACCAGTCGAGACGTTGATCGTCACGACGGTCTTTTCGAGTTTTGCTGGTGCCATTTGGCTGGCAAGCGTGCGGTTGCGGATTAAGGTGTATAATTTCTGGTCGTATTCGTTGCTACTGCCGCGTTCTGCTGACATGTCAGTCGGACGAATCGCTTCGTGGGCTTCCTGGGCGCTGGCGGATTTGGTCTTGAATTTGCGGACCTGGCTATATTCTTCGCCGAAGGCACTCTTGATGTAGCTTGCGGCTGCGGCAATCGCCTCACCACCCAGATTAACCGAGTCGGTTCGCATGTAGGTAATCTTACCTTCTTGGTAGAGTTTTTGTGCGCTGGCCATAGTCGCCTTTGATCCAAAGCCTAGGCGGCTGTTGGCATCCTGCTGCAATGTGCTGGTTGTAAACGGTGCGGCTGGGTTGCGGGTGCTGGGGCTAGTGGTGATTTTTGACACTGTAAAGTCGGCACTCAGTAGCGATTCAAGGAACTGCTGCGCTTCTTCTTCGGTGTCAAAGCGCTTAGGTAGTTCAGCTTTCATTAACTGGCCGTCGTGCATGAATTCGGCGGTGACCTTAAAGGTAAACGATCCGTTAAAGGTGTCGATTTCGCGTTCACGCTCGACCAACAGGCGTACGGCTGGCGATTGTACGCGACCTGCTGATTTGCCGCCGGGAACTTTTTGCCAGACGACTGGTGACAGTTCAAAGCCTACGAGACGGTCAAGGATTTGACGGGCCTGCTGCGCCTGAACTAAGCTCATGTCGACGGTGCGAGGATGTTTGACGGCTTCTTCGATAGCCTTCTTTGTGATTTCATGAAATACGATACGTTTTGTTGTTTTTGGATCGAGTTTTAGGACTTCGCAAAGATGCCAGGCTATCGCCTCCCCTTCGCGGTCTTCATCGGTTGCAAGCCAAATTGTTTCGGCTACTTAGACGGCTTTTCGCAGCTCGGCAACGGTTTTCTTTTTCTCTGAATCAATTTCGTATGTCGTTTCAAAACCCTTATCCACTTGGATAGGTTCGGTGCCTCCCTTTACTTTTTTGGCGATACTACGGATATGTCCAACAGATGAAAGGACGTGAAAATCCTTCCCGAGGTATTTCTCGATGGTTTTTGCTTTTGCTGGGGACTCGACGATAACTAGATTCTTGCTCATAAATTCCTTGTGCTTATTTAATCAGCTAAACACAATGATTAGTTATACGCAACTCGGCGGAATTTGTAAACAATGTTCACTAACGGGCGGCGCGATCGGCGTATTCGAGGGTTGCCGGGACGCTGAGCGCTGATCCAGCGGCGAACCCGATGCGACCAAGTAACTCTGCACCTTGATGCAGGTTCTTTTCAGGGTATTCTCTGTGAAGTGCGTTGCTGTATAAATAACCTGCCAGCGCCATCGTGTCGGCTGCCATTGCATATTTTCCGAATTGATTCGGGCGGAAACCTTCATGGGGATGTCGTAGTGCGGTGATTGTCGTGAGGCCAACGTTCAATGCTTGTTTGCCAGCGATGACTGAAAGCGGCGTATGCGGTACGGCATTTTTGTGCCATGCGGCGCCAATGATCGCTATCATTCCTATTTTATCGGCGGCGGTATCGATAAGCGCGCCCGTGTCAGAAGTTTGATCAAGTAATCTCGCAAGGTAGCCGTCAAGCAGATCGCCGGTTCGTCCTAGGATGATCTCATTGACGCCGGCAACCGTGTCGATTTTGCGGCTGCCGTCAATAACAAGCGCAAGGCTGCCGATCGATACGGCATTAGCAACAGTAAATAGGTCGCGAGCATCCAAGACTTTTTCATGGAACTCTGATAGCTCTGTGCGCTGCTCACTGTTGAATAACATATAGATAGTATGCCACGAGGCAAATTGTACCCCAAGCATAAAGATGATCATCACCGTATCTCATTATTAGCGCAGCCGCAAACTTCAATCGCGTTGAAATTTCTGGTTGCGAGAGACAGAGGAAATGAACATACCCCTCTCGCATACTACTGTAATCAAAAAAGTAGATTATGCCGCAGTAGCTACGGGTTGTGTGTTTGCCTGCACGGCTGATAGGGTTGTATCGGCATGTACGAGGCGCGACACCTGCTCTTCGGTGGGGGTTATACGTTGATCGATCCACGCCAAAAGGTCTCGTTCGTTTTTGACGCCGAGATGATTTGCAACTTCTCGGGCGCCAAAGCGGTACATGAGCATTTTGAGGTGTTTGGTATCTAGAGGAGTAGCCATGATGATTCCTTTGTCTCTTGTG
>CBIHME010000098.1:0-3610 GCA_966210965.1 uncultured bacterium | reverse complement strand
ATATAAATATTTTCAGAATTTCACGGCGCTACACCGTCCCCCCGAATACGTTTTGTTGCACAAAACATTCGGGCCGTTCAGATCCCTATCGCAACAAAGAAAATACTCTTAGATTAAAAAACCTAAGAGTATTTTCATGGCTGGGGTGGAGGGATTCGAACCCCCGAATGCCAGTACCAAAAACTGGTGCCTTACCACTTGGCGACACCCCATTGTGATGTGTCATGCGCGTGCTGTTATTGAAATGTGTCGCATATCTAGTAGATATGGATTACTTTGGTTATATTCCAAAACATCGATAATTATAGCATATATAGGGGTCAGTTTGCTAGTAGCTTTTGCAGGTCGGCGAGTGTCGTTACCTGCACTGTCGTGGGATCGATTGCTTTAACTGCATCAAGAATATGATCTTTGCGTTCAGGCGTCGCCCTAGCGAATATATGTACGCTAGCGACAGTTGTCTTTATGTCGGCGGCGTTCATTACGTCTAGACGGCGAGAGTCAAAAACGTCGCCTGGTGTCGCAGTTAAGCCTAATTGCTTAACAACGGCGAGTGTCGCTGCGGGGTGTTGACCAGTGGCAAGGTAGATCCTTTTGCTTGTATGGGAGAGAAATCGCCTGATATCGGTTGATGCCGTCATTTGTACGCTGGCAAATCCAATGAAGGACAATTTCTCATTGTTTTTTAAGTCGCGGAGATCTTTGATCGGATGGCGTAGTAGTCCGGTAGCGATCGCTACGACCATGTCGCCAGTTGCAGACATGGCATGAAGTTGAGTTGTGATTGATTCGCGCTCGTTTTCTGACATGTCGCAATGCTCTAGGATGCGTTCGGGCATACCCTTGATTGCAGGTAGATAAAATTCCCCGTGATGCCAAACATTTCCGCTGACGCCAACGTGCGGATCAAATGTAAGTTTGTGAAACGGGGCGTATTGCGGCATGGTAAGCGCATGCGTGGCGGCGTACTCTAAGAACGCGGCATCAACAGGATTAGACGGGTCGTTGATTGCTTTTGATAGGATATCCCCTATTGCGCTTATTGTATGTCGTTGCTGCCAAACGGATTGGACGGTCATTGTGCTTGTCGTGACACAAGTTAGCCCATTGATAAAAATGGATGAGGGCTGCTGAGAGGTTTTACGTTTAAATGTAAACATTAGCGTTATTATAGCAAATATAATTCAATAACGCTCGTCGCTGTGACTGTAATACAAAACTATGCCGCGACATGAATGTGGCGGCATAGTCATTGGTATGATGAAAATTTAATGAATGGCGACGAGCTGAAGCTGCTTCCTGCCCATTCCGGCAGTCCATTCGACAACGTCTCGAATTTGTTTGCCGACAAGGTTTTGCCCTAGTGGGCTTTTGATCGAGATTCGACCATCGCTTGGGTTTGCTTCTAGGCTGTCGACGAGTGTGTATTTGATGATACGTCCGTTGGTGTCGATTAATTCAACGATTGATCCGAGGGCGACCTTTAGCGCATCGCGTTTGCGAGGTAATGGCTTGGCAATTAACAGTGATTCCTTTTTGCGCGCTAGTTCTTTATCGATGATCTCTAGGCTGGCGAGCTTTTCTACTCGCGCCAAGCGTTCGTCGTGACTTTCAGTCTTGTCTAAATCACGCAAGCTATGTAGTGTCGCTTGGCGGTCTGCTTCCAGGCTATCAACCTGCTTTTTCAGCTCTTTCATGCCACGTTTACTAAGAAAAATCATTCGAGTCGTTTCCATAAGTATGTCCTCCATTTGTCTTTTTTATATAACGAACATCTTGGGATTGTCTTTGGTCCTTTGAATAGCCGTTCGTTATTGGTCTCAGTATGCCACGCGATACTGAAGGCTTACTTAGAATTGTGACCGTGTTGCAAATATTACATAAGCTTTTTCGGAAGGGTCATATGAGGTAGCTTTGGCTGTAGGCTATTAAAGTTAGGTAGCAAAACTTGAAATGTCGTATTTTGGTTGATTGCGCTGCTGACGGTTAATTCACCGCCATGGAGCTGGACGATCTTTTTAGCAAGGGATAGCCCCAGACCGTAGCCTTTTTTTGCGCTCCCCGTCCGAGATGCATCGGCGCGGTAAAAGCGGTTAAAGATATGAGGCAAGGATTCGGCGGGTATACCCTCTCCGGCATTGACGACTTTAAAGCCTGACATCTGTCGTTGCTTGATGAGGGTGATATCAACGGTTGTATCCGCAGGGCTATACTTTAATGCGTTATCAAGTAAGATTGTCAGTAGTTCTTCGACGTTCGATTCGTTGGCGAGAACGTGGACTTTGCGACGGTCATGAATGGTGATTCGTGGCTGTACTTTGTTAAATCGCTCGACAATCGTATGTGTCAGCTCGCTGAGCTCAAGCTTTTCGCGGACAATGTTTTGATGATCGAGCCGTGAAAGTTGCAAAAGCGTATGCGATAATTTCGTTAATCGATTCACTTCTTCTAGGTTGCTTTCAAGGAGCTCGCGCATTTCAGACTTTTTTAGATTTGGGTCACGCATCGCCACCTCTAGCTCGACTTTCATACTGGCGAGCGGCGTGCGCAGCTCGTGACTGGCATCGCTAGTAAACCGTGACTGCGCTTCGTGCGCCTCTTCTATCGGGCGCAGCGTACGTCGAGCTAAATGATAGCTGCCAAATCCGCCCGCAAACCAAATGATAAGGTTGGTGATGACAAGCGCGCCGATTAAACTATTCTCGGCTTCGTGGATTTGCGCCTCACGGATTACTTTAAAAAAGGCAGAGTCCATTGGAAATGTCTGCGGAGAAGTTTGCTGCAGGTTTGTGAGCCGTGCATCCACCTCTGAAAGTGCAATAGAATAAATAACCACACTAAACAATACGCTTATAGAAACAAGAATTATGACATACCATGTCGTAAGCTTTAATGTGGCTGATTTAAACATATAATTCTATTTTACTCGTCTGCCTGCAATTTGTACCCAAAGCCGCGGATTGTATGAATTAACGGTTTGTCGAATGGTTGGTCGATCTTGTTGCGAATGTACTTTACGTAGACTTTGACGGTATTTGGCAGGACATCGGCGTCGTAATCCCAGACATGCGAGATAATGGTACTTTTAGGCAGTGGACGATTTTGATTGCGCATAAGAAATTCTAAAAGAGCGAACTCCTTGCCTGTTAACTGAATTGACTTACCTGCGCGTTTGACTTCGAACGTAACAGTATTGAGTGATAAATCCCCCGCGGTAAGGATTGTTGCGTGTTGTTCGGCTGGGCGCCGCAGCAATGCGCGAACGCGCGCGAGGAGTTCTTCGAGCGCGAACGGTTTAACGAGGTAATCGTCCGCGCCGCTATCAAGACCTGTCGTGCGGTCACTAATGCTACCGAGTGCAGTGAGTAGTAATACGGGGGTGTGGAATTTAGCTTCGCGCATGGCTTTAATGATAGAGATACCATCGTGCTGACCGGGGAGCATTCGGTCAATGACGGCAACATCGTACGGTTCGGTTGTCGCCATGGCGTAGCCCTCGTCTCCGTCATATGCGACATCGACGGCGTACGTTTCTTGCTCTAGTGCTTTTTTGAGCGCTCGTGCAATTTTGTGTTCATCCTCAATGACTAATACTCTCATATTATTATTT
>CBIHME010000097.1:0-3655 GCA_966210965.1 uncultured bacterium | reverse complement strand
TGATTCTCCCGTAACTAACAAGGACTCCCGTAGTGGGGCCAAGAGAGCGGATGTCATCGGCGATGTCAGCGAGCTTGGTTGGCTGCCAGACGGGAATGTTAAATCTCGATGCAAGCACCTTTACTTGCGGGGCGACCAGCTGCTGTCCGCGTCCTTTTCTGCTGTCAGGTTTTGTGATGACGGCAGCGATCGTATAGCCCGCCTCAATAAGTCCCGTAAGTGTCGTGAGGCTAAAGTTCTCAGTCCCAAAGAATACTATTTTCGCGGATGTGTTCATCATAGTTGAGTGGTTGCAGCTCGCCTTTCTCGTCGAGGGTGTAAAATGCGTCAGTTTGTTCGCGGATATGATCGATGAATACGATGCCATTAGTATGATCAACCTCGTGCTGAATGACACGAGCTAAAAAGCCATCTGCTTTGAACCGCACTTCGTTACCCTCGAGATCTAGGGCTTTGACACGAATTTTAGAATGGCGGGGGACTTTGCCGTAAACGCCGCTGACACTAAGGCATCCTTCGTAGTCATTGATAACCTCGCCCTCGTACTTGACGATCTCGGGGTTGATAAGTGCGGTGAACTCGCGCGCACTTTTATCGTCAAAATCACTGCGTACAATGACGACACGTTCAAGACGATCTACCTGAACAGCGGCGAGAGCGGCGCTGATTTCGTGGGGGCGAGAATCTTCCCAGTCGATTGAGGCGGCGGTCATATCATCGATTAATTTAATGACTTCGTCAGTTATGACATGGATTCTTGTGGATTTAGTCCTTAGGTGTGCGTTCGGAAGGACGATAATATCTTCTTTTTTCATTACACTTTATTATACCGAAAGATCGAGTTAAAAGACAGAGGTGACGGAGGTTTTATTAAAGTAGACTAATTGGATCTAATTCATATTGCCAATGAGTCGGGGGGAGGTGCGCTAGAATTGCGGTCAACGCGGCACGTTTTGGTGATTTCAGGACCAACTGCCAGCGGTAGGTGTCGCGCTGTCGTTCGTAAAAAGCCGGGGTTGGCCCAAGGATTTGGACCCCCTCGATGGCTTTTGACCGTAACTCATTTGCCAGTTTTTGTGCATTTTTAATGGCGGCAGCTTCTGTCTTGTAGACACAGGTCAGCTTGAGCAAGTACGTATATGGTGGGAAGTGGGAGCGTTCCCGTTCTGCAATCGCCGCGTCGTAAAAGTGAGCGTAATCTTGCGCTAATCCATCGACGACTGCAGGGTGTGAAGGTTGATAACTCTGAACGATCACTGTCGTTGGGTGATGGGATCTGCCGACGCGGCCAATAACCTGCGCAAGGAGCTGGAATACGCGCTCACTTGAGCCGTAATCGGGTAGGCTTAGCCCACTATCAGCTTGAATTACTCCGACTGAACGGAGCTTTGGTAAATCGAGTCCTTTTGCTATGACCTGCGTCCCGATGATTAAATCGATTTCGCCGTTATACAGCTCTTTATATTTTTGTTCAATTGATTCTCCGCTTTCACTATCGCCGTCGAAGCGAGCAATGACTTTATCGGGAAATAATTTGCGCAGCTCTGATTCGATAAGCTTGGTCCCGATGCCTTTATGGATGATATCTGCAGCGCCACAATCTGGGCAACTGGTAGGCACCTTATCGATAACACCACAGACGTGACAGCGTAGGTGATGTTTGTCGGCGTGGAGCGTGAGAGGAATGAAGCAGCGTGAACACATTGCGGACCAGCCGCAATTCTCGCAAAGTGTCGTTGACGCACTGCCTCGGCGGTTATGGAAGACGAGCGCTTGGTGGTTACTTGCAAATGTCTCGGTGAGCTGATCGAGCAACTTATCGGATAGAAAACGATGTCGTTTAAAATTTGCACGTTTAGTCATATCCACGAGACTGATTGTCGGTGGAATTGCATTGTCGCGGGCACGTTTTGACATGGTGATGATCGGACGTTCGGCCTTTTGGGCAAGATAATAGTCCGCAATGGCTGGCGTTGCGCTACCTAGAACCACTTTTGCGCTATGGAGTGAGGCCAAAACACTCGCAGCACGAAGTGCAGAATAACGTGGCGACTGTTCTTGCTTAAAGCTAGGTTCGTGCGCTTCGTCGATTAGAATGAGTCCAACATTTTTCAAAGGAAGAAACAGTGCAGAGCGTGGCCCTATCGCAACACGGGCAGTATCACTGTTTAGTGCATCGCGCCAGGCCATGTGGCGCTCGGCCTCAGTTTGGCGAGAGTGGGTGAGGATGGTGTCGCTGAAATGGTGCGAGAATTCATCTACGACTTGTGAGGTTAAGGCGATTTCCGGAACGAGTAAAATAACCGATTGGTCGCGCTCTATCACTCTTTTGGCAAGCTCGATATAGACATGCGTTTTGCCGGATCCAGTAACGCCGTGTAGTATAGCTGTTCCCGGTGACATAGACTCAACGGTGTTAATTGCGTTTTTTTGTTCATCAGTGAACACAATATTTGTTCGGTCTCGAAATGTTTCGTGGGACTGTACTTTACGCTGGCGTCGTGCTTTTTGTAGGCCGCGCGGCAGGATTGTTTGCAGGACGGTTGCGAAATGCGTCGAATAATAGCTACTAAGCCACTGTGCGAGGTGTATCATCTGCTCGGGAAGCGGCCGCTCTTCGATGACTGCGCTGATTAGCTTAGTATCGTATTTTGGCTTTGTGACTGGGCGGACAATGACGCCTATCAAGGCCTTCTTACCGACTTCGATGACGACCAATGTTCCGATTGTGAGGGCCGATTCGGAGGCGTACGTAAAGGTGGCGCTTGTCGCGCGTATGATTTGATTTGGAGCCACCTCGTAGTAGTGCATAGTTCTAAGTATACTGCTAATATAAGGATATGTATTTTGAAAGTCGTACCCAAGCTGGGCAAATATTGGCCGAACAACTTTTCGAACGATATCGATACGAGAACTGCGTAGTCGTTGCGCTTAGTGACGGCGCCGTGCAGGTCGGAGAGCAAGTCGCTGGTGCGCTTCATTGCCTTTTGACGCTATTATTGATTGAGGATATTCAAATACCTGGCGAGAGCTTAAGCTTTGGCGGTGTGTCGCAGAGTGGAGGGTTTACGTATAACGGGTCGTTTAGTAGTGGTGAAATCGAAGAGTATACTAGTGAGTTTCATGGCTACCTAGAGGAGCAGAAGCGCGAAGCTTTCCAAAAGATTAACAGATTATTGGGCGAGGGCGGCGTTATTGACCACGCAATGCTACGTGACCATATTGTTATTTTGGTCGCGGACGGCGTAGATAGCAATGCTTCTATGGACGTCGCAATCGACTTCTTGAAGCCAATTCGTATCCAACGTCTGGTTGTCGCAACACCGGTCGCATCGATTCCTGCGGTAGACAAATTGCATATGTTAGCTGACGAATTGCATATTTTGGATGTCAAAGAAAATTACATGGGCACGAACCATTATTACGAGGTAAATGATGTCCCATCGCACGAGGATACGATCGCGAAAATAAACCAAATCGTCTTGAATTGGCGCTAATGGCTCTTGCCAAAACGATGTAAAAAAGTGTACAATAGCAAGCAATAGGGAGAAGGATTTAAGTAAGAGAATTTATGTTAGACGTTTTTATTACCTCACGAGTACGCCGAAAAATTGTAGTGGTCTATGCCAAATATCCAGACTTCCATACGCACGTT
>CBIHME010000096.1:0-3657 GCA_966210965.1 uncultured bacterium | reverse complement strand
TCGTGCGTCTAGCAAACTTTCTATCCCGGGTAATTTTTCGCCCGCCATCAGTTCTAAACTCGCCCCGCCACCGGTAGAAACATGCGAAAAACTGTCACCCTTCCGGGCATCCCAGTTTAGGACGAAATCGGCCGTGTCCCCACCGCCAATGATTGACGTAACATCTGGATTAGTGGCGAGCGCTAATGCAAGGCGTGCTGATCCATGCGCAAAATTAGCCTGCTCGGCGTAGCCGAGCGTTCCATTCCATACCACCGTCTTCGCCTTTGCGATCAAGCCTACAGCACGGCCAATACTCATGTCGCCGATATCTAGTGCAATATCCTCATCTGTTAGCGCGGTGGCCATCTTGTTTACTCTCGGCTCTGCAGCGTCCAAGCTACGACCAACCGCTAGGTCAACAGGCAGAATAATAAAATCATCAACTTTGTCTTTTCCTACTTTTTTGGCTGCTTCGCGGTAAATGACATCAATAACGTCTTTTTCGTCCGCCTCGAGCTTGCTTTTACCCATCTGCAACCCCTTATACGCCAAGAAGGTGTTCGCCATCGCGCCGCCAATAATAATCGTATCAGCGACACGAATAAACTCATCGATAACATCAATTTTATCCGCTACTTTTGCGCCGCCCATTACAGCGATCAGCGGACGCTTCGGGCTTTTCATAGCCTGAGTGATCGTCGTATATTCACGCTCGAGGAGCAGTCCAGCGACGCTCGGCAGGCAGTGTGTAATTGCAGACGTACTCGCGTGTGCACGATGCACGACACCAAAGCCATCCTGGACGAAATAACGCGCACCGCTGCTTTTGGCAATTTTTGCAGCAAAACTCTCGTCATTCGCCTCTTCTTCAGGATAATAACGTAAGTTCTCTAAAACAATCACGCTACGTTTCGGAGCGCGCTTGACCGCCATAGCGACTTTATCGCCAATCACCTGATCAACAAATCGAACCGATTCACCTAAATGTTGAGCTAACCGCTGTGCAATCGGCTCAAGACTTAGTTTTGGGTCATGACCCTCGGGACGGCCAAGGTGGCTGATGACCACTACCTTGCAGCCATCAGCTAAAAGTTTTTTGATCGTTGGCAAACTGGCGCGAATACGAAAGTCGTCGTCAATCTCGCCATCGGCATTCAGTGGCACATTATAATCGGCACGCAAAAGGACGGTCTGTCCCTGAATTGGCACCGTATTAATTGTCTGCTTAAAAAACTTCATACCCCACCGTATTTTTAATAGTAACTTTATTCTAGCACGCGAACGCGAATTGTGTCTGTAGCACCAATCAGACCTGGCTGTTTACCACTGACAATAGCAACGGTAATGCGGTCTTCGGCACCAAAGAAATTCTGTGATTTCAGCTCTTTTGCCAGTTCAAGTCCCGCCCTTTCGCCATCTGGCCGTACAAAACTCTTATTAGCATAGCTTAGCGCTAACTGCTGAGCAGAACGCTTTTCGCTCGTAACACTGATAATAGGTAGATTTGGACGATGTGCGGCAATATTCGCTGCAGTCGCGCCTGACTTTGTTTCACAAACGATAGCAGCAACGTTCAGTTGCTGTGCCAAGTTCACGGCAGCAGTACTGATTGCATCCTGCTGTGTGTTCTTCATATGTACAACTTCGTGCAGTGCACGAACCGAGGCATGCTCCTGCGTATAAAGAATAACGCGTTTCATCGCAGCAACTGTTTCGAGTGGATATTTACCGTTAGCTGTTTCGTCTGACAACATGACAGTATCAGCACCCTGAATGACAGCATTTGCGACATCACTGACTTCTGCGCGTGTTGGATCTGGATTTTCTACCATGCTTGCCATCATCTGGGTCGCAACAATGCTTAGCTTGCCGTGTTTGCGACATAGCGCAATAATACGACGCTGCACGATTGGAACAACTTCAGCGCCCGCTTCTACCGCTAGGTCACCGCGAGCAACCATGACGCCGTCACTTGCCTTGACGATTTCTTCCAGCATTTCGTCTTTAATTGCCGCTTTCGTCTCGATCTTCGAGATGATTTGCGCAGTCGAACCAAGACCAACCATAATCGCACGCAGGTTATTGATATCTTCAGCTGATTGAACGAAGCTAAGGGCAACGTAGTCGATGTCTTTTGTTGCACCGTATTCAACATCCTGGATGTCTTTTGGTGTCAAGATGTCACCGCCAAAGTCAGTATCAGGCAAGTTGATACCCTTGCGGCTCATCAGTGTACCTGAATTTTCAACGCGAAGCTTAATCGCCGTCTCGGATGGAATTTCGATAACCGTCGTACGGACTTTACCGTCAAAAATAAAGACCGGCTGGCCAATTTCGACCTTCTCAGCAAGGTTATATTGCACAGGTAGTACATTGCCGTTGTGTTCGGCGGCGTGATCAAGAATAATTTCGTCACCCGCTTCAACGTTCATATTTTCATTAAGGTTGCCGAGGCGAATCTTTGGCCCCTGTAAATCCTGAAGGATCGCGACTGGCTTGCCGAGCTTATCACTCGCTTGGCGAATCCACTCGATCTGCTGATCACGCTCTTCGTAGCTGCCGTGGCTAAAATTAAGACGGAATCCGTTCACGCCCGCAGTGGCAAGCGCTTCGATTGATTCGTAGTTGTTTGTTGGTGGACCAAGTGTGGCCAAGATTTTGGTGCGTTTGAAAATAATACTCATATCGACTATTATACCACTCTTCTCTGTTATTTTAACGAAATTACGCCGTCTTCCACCATGGCGCGAAAATTCCAAATTCCACGCTCTTCTGTTTTATAGGACCAGTAAAACCACCCCAAAGCAAAGTCGTATGTTTTTAATTGCAGCTCGGCGTGTCGTCTAAATGCCGACTGACGCTCCTCTTTTGTACGCCCAGCGAGCGCTTCCTCTGTCAGTACAATACTCCATTCGCCGATGATCACCGGTTGCTTACGCTGCAGCCGCAGTAATTGCCAACCTCTGCGCCAGACGCGCGTAAAATACCCAGCCAGCGGCTCGCGTTTGCGCCAGACACTGCCAAATTGATACCAGTGAATATCCATCACCGCCGGATAATTAGGGTCCGACCATAACGTTCCGGTCATTAATCGAGGCGTAAAAGCGTCGTGAAAAACAATAGCCGTCCCTGGCCGCGCCACAGCACGCAATCGATCGTACGCCCGTTTATAAAACCAACGCAATTTCCATTGGACTAACCCGAATTTGGGTTCATTAATCATCTCGATGCCCCAGACCGATTTCGCGGCATAATAACGACGTGCGATCTTTTCTAGAGTGTCGATAGATTCTTGACGATAGTCCTTGTGTCGATGCCACTCACTTTTACCAACCTGTCCACTATGATCCTTGCCATTTTGCGATCCCTTATGTCCGTGTAGATCGATCAGTATTTTCAGTTGATATTTTTCGGCCATTTTTACCGCCCAATCCAGGTATTCAATTGCCGGCGCAAATGGACCATCACCCTCAAAAATCCAATACCCGATCGGGATCCTGACGGCGTTAACCCCGCTCTTATGCAGCCACTTAAAATCAGACTCGGTAATAAAGGTCTTTCGGTGGTTTTCAATTTTATCCATCGCGCCTGCCGTCTGCATAAATGTGTACTCGTCAATCGCCTTCGTACCTTGAAAAAGACTGGGCGTCATCCACTTCTCAAGAACTAACCACC
>CBIHME010000095.1:0-3674 GCA_966210965.1 uncultured bacterium | reverse complement strand
AAGCATTCAAATTATGACGTCTTTCAGACTCCGGGAGATTTCGAAAGTTTTCGTTAGCGTATTTTAAGGTGCTCACTTCGTCAGCTACTAATTTAAAATCAAACTCAGCTCCCTGGGCGGATTCCTGCTCAATAGCATCAATGGCCGGAGCGGCTTCCACGATAATCGGCGCTGCTACGGTTGACTCTAGTGCTGCATCGCCAAGACCAGTGATAACTTCAGGTGGAATGCCGCGCTCCATTTGCTCCGGACTAGGGTTACGGTCCATCGCAAGTTTATTTGCATAATGCGCCTGAACTTTATCGCTATACGCCTCGGGGACACCGGCGATCGTTATCGCAGCATTGCCTTCTTCATCTAACTTATAGGCAATTTGACGCCCTGCTTCATCAAACTGATCAGACAGTTGCATTACTGCGATCTGGCCATCGATAGGTGCAAGTACATTTTTATCATGTTTATTTGGCGTTATTGGAAAGTGTTCAGACATGTTTTTATTTTATTTACCTTTTAATTTACTATAGCATAACCATAATAAAAAAGCAACCCCTGACGATTGGGGCTGCACTTGCAGGTGTCAAATTATGCTTTAGGCTGTAATACCTAGGTGATGCTTGACGCGCTCGACAACGTCGCCAATGACGACTTGTGATTTTACTAGATAATCATCGACACCGAGTGATTCGGCACGCTCTTTATCCTTTGGCTGACTTAATGCAGTGAGCATGATAATACGGATGTTCGCCGTATCTGGTGTATTGCGTAAAATATCCAACACATCAAAGCCGCTAATCTTTGGCATCATTGCATCCAGCAAGATTAGGTCCGGTTTATACTCTACGGCAGCTGAAAGTGCCTCTTCGCCGTTATTGACCTCTCGGATGTCAAATCCCTCTAGCTCTAGGCGGGATTTATAGACTGCGGCTAATGCCGTGTCGTCTTCTACAAGTAAAATCTTTTTTGTTATATCCATATCTTCCTCTATAGTACTGAATGTTTCATGAAAGCACAAGCATCCCTACCCGAGCAGCGCCTTAGCAGCATCGAGCTGCGGATCCTTACCGGCATTAGCGTCCTCGGCCTTTAGTTCCACCGTTTGATTAGGCGTTATACCTTCTTTGGTGATGTTTTTACCATTAGGCGTATACCAGCGAGCAATCGTCACCTTTAGTAGCGTGCCTGCGCCCAGATCAATAACCTGTTGAACTGTCCCCTTACCAAACGTTTTTTCACCAATAAGTGTCGCTGCTTTATGGTCCTGCAATGCACCGGCGACGATTTCGCTAGCGCTTGCACTAGTACTGTTCACCAGTACAACCGTTGGAACGCCAGAAAGCAACGGGTTCGTACCAGACTTAAGTTCGTCGACAACCTTACCGTTCGTTCGCTCAGAAACAACAACTTTATCGTTCAGCCACAGACCTGCGACATCTTGCGCAGCATTCAAGTAACCACCGCCGTTACCGCGCAGATCAAGGATAACTCCACGGACACCCTGCTGCTTGAAGCCTTGAGCAGCTTTACGTGCAAGCTCGGCCGTTTCGCTATCAAACCGACTAATCGTTAAGCGACCAACGCCATTCTCGATCGATGTTTGAATGCTAGGATTATTGACGATAGCCCTAGTGATCGTAAACTCCTTATCTTCGCCTGCACGAAAAACATTGATTTTTACCGTTGTATCAACGGCGCCACGAATTTTCTCAGCGGTCTTGGTGGCTGTCCAACCGGCGGTAGACTCATCGTTAACACCCATAATAATATCCCCCGCTAGAAGCCCTGCTCTTTCGGCAGGATTATCAGGCAGCACGCGAATTATCGTTGGCGCATCGCTTCGCATGCCAATCTCGGCACCAACACCGCCGCCGATCTTGCCGGCAAGGTCATCATTGAAGGTCGCCGCCTCCTTGGCATCCATAAAGACGGTATATTCATCTCCCGCTGCATCCACTAAGCCACGGCTCGCGCCGTCGACAAGCTTCGCTTCATCAACGTCACCGTCATAATTCGCCTTGAGCTCTTGATATGTTTTTTGCACACTCGACAAATCAAGCGTGCTCGTTTCTACCTTGAATCCCAACACGGGTGCGATCGTTCCCAAAATTTCATTACCGCGAGTACCGGCGACAAAGCTAATGACGGCCACGGCGGCAATCGTCAATATGTAGACATTTTTTGATATGCCCGTTGGCCGCTCTAATGGCGAGGCCATAGACTTTTTATTAGATGACACAGACATTCCCCTATTCACATTTAAATAAAATACTTCTTATGATTATACTACGAAGTGACCGTATCGAGGAGTCTTGCTTGGCGGATTGTAAGTGAAGTTTACCACCAATCCGACCTTTCATAACACTAACAGCGCACTCTTTGCTGAGTGCGCTGTTAGTGTTAGATATTGTACTTGCTATTATCCGCCGAAATAAATGTATGAATCGAAGTAGCCAGGGTTTAGGTTATACCATTCGGCATATTCACCCGTCCAACCGACATTGTAGTGGCTGATGTTAATCGTGCCATCGGCGTTGACTGACTCAACCCATGCGGCATGTCCGTACGACCCGTCATTCAAAATTGCAACAGTACCGGCGGCAGGGACAGAACTCACTTTGAATCCAGCTGCACGGGCATTGTCGTCCCATTCGTGTGCATTACCGCGACCACCCCAGTAAGGCATATTACCGTAGTTCTGAGCAACCTTGAAGGCAGCATAGCTAACACATTGTCGGCTGTACATTCCCCAGTCATCGACGTATGAATTCATTGGTGCATTTGCCCACTTAGATGGGTAACCACCGCGGCTACCGTCACCTGGAAGGCTTGAGTATCCACCACCAATTGAACGGGCACGAGCGGCAAGCTCTGCAGCCTGCTGCGCACGAAGCTTAGAGATCTCAGAATTCTTCTCGGCGGACATTGCCTGGTAGGCCGCTTCTTCACCACGTGGCTGCGCTAGTAAGTTTGCGCTTTCAGCTTCTTTGGCCGCTAATGCTTCGCGCTGCGCTTTTTGGTCAGCAAGGACGCGCTCGACTTCGGCTTTTTGGTTTTCAAGCTCTTTCTTTAATTTGCGGATCGTATCAATAGTCGTCTGCAACTGATCGCTAACGGATGAACGATACGACTCTTTATCAACATAATCACCAATATTACTACTACTTGCAATCATTTCGATAGGCGTAATACCTTCATCAACATACATATCAGCAATCGTCGCACCAAGTGCGTCTTTGTTATCCGCAATACGCTGCTCGTTCTCTTTAATCTTAACGATTAAGCTCTCGTACTTTGCCTGGTTAAGATCGATCTGAGACTGAATTGTTGCCTTTTCCGCACCAAGACGAGCTAACTCATTTTGCAATGTGTTTGCTTTTTGGCGAAGTTCACCAGCGCGAGCCTGTAATTCATTCACCTGCCCTTTTAACGCATTGATTTTATCATCATATTGATCAGCAGATGCCTTTGGCATCATCGCAAGAGGCGTTGCAATGGTCATCATCACGGCAGCGGCGACAAGCGCGAACTTTGTGAGAAAACCTGATGTAACTGGTGTGGTGGACCGTTGCTTCATTACTTACGATATTAGCATATGCAGGATGCGCTGTCAAGAAAATGTGTAATGTAAATTACAGTTTTAAATAACGCTGCGTGGCAAACAGTGACGACACTATGCC
>CBIHME010000094.1:0-3691 GCA_966210965.1 uncultured bacterium | reverse complement strand
GTATCGTGTAGAAGCTGAAAAGCTCGAAGATCAAGGGATCTACTTCATCGGCCGCCTAGCGTCATACAAGTACTTCAACATGAATCAAGCTATTCGCGCAGCCTTAGATCTCTACGCGCGTCTCACGAAGTAATATAAGGTTTTTACTTCTACAAAAAAGGTATCGCCTTTGCGATACCTTTTTTAGCGTTTGAATAAAAACAACACACAACGAGTAACATTACCATTTAGCAATAACACTCAGCACACCAATACCAGGGATTAGACTCGTAACTCGTCTACTAGTCTTTACTCGCTAAATAGCGCATCGCCTTGTCAGGTAAACGAAAAAGTCCTTCGTCATGACGTTTTTGGTCAAGATAGTGCGCCGTAAATCCAACTGAACGACTTAATACGAACAACGCATTAAAGAATTCAATATCCACAAGCTCCTGTAGCTGCTCGCGAGTGTAGCGTAAATCAGATTCTAAAATATCAAGCAGTATCGCCGCAATCACGCCATCGACATTCAAAATCAAAGTAGCCTTTTTTGTTGTCGTGACCGCTTCAATGCTGAGTGCGAATTTCAGATAACGATCGCCGTTGCTATTACCTGCGAACTCTTTAATAGCACTTACCCTCGGGTCGGGTAAGTCAAGGCGATACTTTTTGTGACCAATACCTGGAATAATTCCGCCATTTCGCGAGAATCCTTCTACAAACTGCTTTCCAGTTATCCCTTCGTTCACTCCATATAGCCAACATTCAGCAGCTGTATTGATTGCTCCACCAAATCTAGGACCTACAGTCAGCAAGCCGGCCGCAAGACTAGATACTAAATCTCGCCCTGCTCTTGCAGTAACTATAGTATTCATCGCCCCGGATACATACGGCCCATGATCTACCAAAATGCGTAGCACGTAGTCAATGAATTCCTCCGCTTTTTTAGATTGCACTTGTTTGCCGAGTAACATAGAAAGGACAAGCGATGAAACACTATTCTCACTGACGGTTTGCAGCAGAGGCTTACCAAGCAGCTGTACTTCTTTGTCTATATCCCCAGATATATGACTGATTATCATACTCTGCTCACGCTCACCAATAGTCTTAATAGTAGGAAGCTTTTGTTCTTGCTGCTGACGTCGTTTCTCTAATTTTATGGCAATATCGCCAAATGTGTCACATACTTGGACTCCACTTTTTGCTAAACGAGCCTTCTTGGCGGATGCAGATTCATCCTGATTTTGCGCCATTGCCTTAGCGTGACCGAACTGCGGCGGGTTCTCAAATAACTCGGCGACTGTGCCGGCAACGTACGCGATAATTTCTTTGGTAATCTTACCCTCGTCAATTAACTCTGCAATCTCATATTCATCAACTCCGCCTAGTTCACCGAAATAGACAATACGTTCAGTCTGCTTGTCGGCTTCAGCCAGCAACATTGCCTGAGCAGGTGTAGTAATAGGAAAACGATCACCGCCTACCGCCATCGCGAATGAAACCCATAAGCCCGTACCGGTAACTGTATGGATTAGTTCATTTACGATGCCTCCAGATGTCGATATAACCGCCGTATCACCTGCATCAAGGATACCCGCCTCGGATAGCTGTCTGTGTTGCGTGCCGCCAATTGCTCCAAGCTTTGAAAATCCCGGCAGCAAAATACCAACCGACGATGGTCCAGCAATAAGAATTTCTTTCGCTTTCGCATATTCATACAATTCGAGCGAGTGAGCTTCTGGTGTTTGCTCGGCAAAAATATTTATCAGTTTCAGATTTGGCAGTAAATCAATAGCCTGCTTAGTCGAAGAAAGGACACGTCGAGCCGATTGCACATTCAAAACCGCTGTGCAAGCTTTGCGAAATTCAACATCAAGGTGTTCAAGATTTGCTGCGACAGGGAGAATTACTTCGGTCTCACCCCAGAAGTATCGCTCTTGTTTTCGCCCACTTGCGATAATTGCTATAACACTTGGCTGCTGTCTGCCTACCAGGAAGTCATAGTCTAACATTGACTGAATGATTCCAGGATGCGATCCCAGTACGATCACTCGAATATCCATCATTCGAATTTCACTCAACTGAATCATTTACATAACCTCCTTCAACGCGACGTCCAGCGCTCCCGTGATACTTGTCTTTGGGTCGTACACACCACCATATAGACCATATTCTTCTAGTGCTGACTGCATTTTCGCCAGGCCAATTTCCTGCCTTGGACCACCGCGGCGAACAAACACTTTCACTTCTTGCTGGCGTAGTTGCTCGGAGTATTCTGCGAGCGCCTTAATGACGCCCGAAAATGTCGATGCGATGTCAGTAAAATTAGCAACTGCACCGCCAATAAATAACACTTTCTTTGTCGCACTAGACGCAAGTAAAAGCTTTAGAACCTCGGCGGTGTAAATATATGCCTCATGTGCTGTTGGATTTCCACTATACTCACCGTAATTTGCAAGCTTGTCGCCAAATCCCCGGTTAAAGACTTCATCGGCAACAACGACACTCGCACCACCACCAGAAAGTAGCAGAAAGATTGCTCCCTCCGGATTAAGAACACTAAGATTAAAAGACGCCGGAGACTTTGCGTCTAGCGCATGCACCACATCTTCATAGGACGTACTATCCGACATCTTAGGATTGCGCAAGTCTTCTTCACCCCAATCTTGAGTAAAATAAATACCAGCATCATCAACTTCAATAGCAGAATCAAGAATGTCAATCACACCATCCGAATGAGCAACGTATGGATTAATTTCAATAAAGGCAAAATGATTATCTTTAAATAGTTTCCATAACGCTCGTAAACTACCTTCCGGAATTGCCGTTTCCTTTGCCAACTTCAACCAATCCGCATCTGCATCTAATGTAACGGTTTTTATTGATTCTGGGCGCGACTCAATTTCGATACCACCCCGGGGGCTATACGACAACTGATAGCCAGAACGATCGTGATTAATTGCAAGATATCTCTCGTCATCACCGTCATGAACAAGATGAGGCTCGATAATAAAATTGGTATAACATTTTTTTGCCAATTTGCTTACCGCAGCTTTTAGACCGTTTTTTTTCACGTCCAGCAGCACTAGACCTTTTTTGAAACGACCTTTAATCGCTTGGTCGACCTTGACTACATAACTATCAAAACCTTCAATATTGGCGATTGATTCAGTCGACGCCACATCCCATCCAAAATAACGCCGCTCAAGCGACTTATTAACAAGTAATTTCGATCGATATTCAGATAGTTTTCTACGTGGCATAACTGCTCCTTATTCTATATCAAGTCGGAGACATTATCTAGTTTTGATATACCTTGAACCCCGCTCAAATCGCATTATACACTTAATATATCATCTCTTTAAAAGGCTCGACTTCAACCGCTTCTGGATTGGATTAACAACCAGTATGTCAACCAGCGTAGCCATTGCTAAGCTCGCTAGGAAGACCATTATTGTAATGACCGCTCTCTTTACGATACCCTCAACCGCATCGTCAGCCCCTCGTAGCCGTTCTGGTAAAAGATGCAAGTAAGAGAAGAAGAAGCAAAAGTGAATCAGATATATGCCAAAAGCTCTATTACCTACGAATTCAATTACTTGCCTGGCCCTATTTCCAGCTATCTTGATATTTTTAAAGAATAGAAAAAGGGCACTGGCAATTATTGGATAAAAAATAAATGACAATACATTGTTCCATGCTGACATAGGAC
>CBIHME010000093.1:0-3714 GCA_966210965.1 uncultured bacterium | reverse complement strand
GGTGACTATATAGATGTCATCCGCTGCAACCATGACGGACTTTCCTACGGCGACCACAAAGCCAATCTACAGGGCGCGCTGAACACATGGCTGTCAACGGTTACGCATATCGACATGCTCGGCAAAAAAATCGAGCGGCTCATGCGCAAGCAAAATCGTGCAAAAGCATAATATCCTCGCCCCAACACCATCTATAGGTAGCGGGGCGAGGATTTTTCATTAACTTTATTCGGCGGCTTCGTCAGACAGACGATCGGCAAGCGCCTGTTGATATATCTGTTCAAGTTTTTTAGTTTGCGTGTATTCGCCGTATTGTCGCGCCAGCTGCTTGCTTGCCTCGCTAAACGTAGCGGCAAGCTTTTTATCCTCAAGTAATTTAATGACGCACTCGGCAAAATGAGCCGGGTTGTTACGCGCTACGAAGCCATTCTCGCCGTCACGCACAACTTCACTGACGTACCGATCGACAATCACAAAAGGCAGACCAGCGTGCGCTGCTTCATGCAACACGAGCCCCTGTGTATCTGTTAGCGAAGGGAAGGCGAATACGTTCGCAGACGCATAGGCAACGCCTAAATTCTCGCGGGGCAATGCGCCCGTAAACGTAATGCGATCACCGACGCCAGAATCAGCCGCCATCTGTTCAAGCGTCTCACGGTAATCAAAATCGCCAACATATAATAAACGCGCATTCGGTCGTTGGCGAACGACTTTTTTAATCATCGGAATTAATAGGTCAAGATTTTTTTCAGCACTCAATCGGCCGGCGTATAAAATAACCTCGTCTTTTTTGGCGATGCCGTATTTTGACTTGAACATATCAACCTGTGCGTCGGTTGGCTTTTTTAAAGCGTTTATCCCAGTCGGAATGGTTGTGACGTCGTAATAGTATTCGTCACGCCAGCTATCTAGCTGCTTTTGGCTTTTTTGACTGAGTGCGATAACGGCGTCGCAGCGGCTGTAAATCATAGCAATCAAACGCTCGACGATATCCTGTCCCCAGTCGGCAACCACGCGGCGAGGCTTGTATAGGCGCATTAGTTCGCGAACGTCCTGGCCATGAAAACGGAAAGTAAGTGGCAACGACAAAGCAATCATCAGTAGTCCCGGGACGACTGCAGGGTAATGTTTGATGTACTGCGACAGGTCAGTACTGTGCTGCGCAATCAAAACAGCGCCAGTCTTTTGCGCGGCGTACACACCCATCAAGCCAACTTGGCTGGGCGTAAAGAACTGAATCACATCCAGCTCTAAGTCCTTAATACGACGAAGCTCGACTGCGGGGAAGAACAATGACAAGTTGTAATCATCAAAAAAGACACCCTTCATGCTACGGAACCGGATAATATGATCATCGTCAAACTCTTCACGATCCAGACGAACACCTTCGGCCGGACAAAAAATAAATACCTCGTGCCCCATTGACTCTAGGTGCTTTCGGGTAATGTCGACGACATAAACGATTCCGTTGATCGATGGTCGGTAGGTATCAGTAAACAGGCCAATGCGCATAATATGTTCTCTATTATACCAGCTGGCGGTACAGATCGACTAACTTCTCGGCTGCAACGCTACTGTCAAAACGCCCTGCAATTGCTTTTGACCTTTGTTGCTGAGCTTTATAAAACGCCTTGTCGGTTTGCAGTTTACGGATAGCATCAGCGAAGTCATCATCTTGGCAACGAAGCGCGTCGTTCGCAAAGGTATCGTCGTACTCTGGAATATCCCGCAGAATAATTGGTAATGTAGCGCCAGCCGCCTCTAAGACGCACATAGGATGATTTTCTTGCTCGGCAGGCAAGCAAAAGGCATCAGCTGCCTTGTAGTAGTCAAATACGTCCTCGTGCGGGATAACACCAGTGACCGTTAGGTTATCAGGCGCGGAATTGATCATGTGCTGCATATGCGCATGATCAGCACCAAGTCCCTTAAATGGAATACCTCCCACCCAGATAAATTTCACGTCAGGAAGTTCTTTGGCTAGCGCAATAAAAATATCGAAACGTTTTCGAGGCTGCACCTGGCCATTGCCTAGTACGACAAAATCCTCGTGTGCAACGCCGAGCTTGTTTCGAGCGGCGGCGTTTTGCTGCGCTGTTGATGCAAACCGTTTCATGTCGATCGTATTGTAGAATACCTCGATCTTGCTTTTCGGAACGTATAGTTCCTCGTGTAGGGTTTTGGCAACCATATTAGATACCGCAAGGACCTTGTCGGCTTTATTGTAAAACCAGCGCAAAAACCAACGTGCGGCAAACAGCCAGTATTTCGCCAGAATAATCGATCCGACGAGTGACGCCGGTACGACATGGGCAGAAACGACTTTCTTTGGGCCGTCTTGG
This sequence comes from uncultured bacterium, assembly GCA_966210965.1. Classification (GTDB taxonomy): domain Bacteria; phylum Patescibacteriota; class Saccharimonadia; order Saccharimonadales; family Saccharimonadaceae; genus UBA6022. The sequence goes on along the minus strand of CBIHME010000093.1, from coordinate 1,372 downwards.
GCCATCTTGCGCCATGCATACGTCCCGAATGTATGCATGTGAATTACGTCGCAATCAACTTCTTCGCCAAACTTACCGCGGATAACCTCGACGTCGTCGCGCTTTTCTAGCGCGGATGCCATCTCGTCATATGCCGTATGGACGCCATGCCCCTGGACGGTGATGTCGCTTTCGGACACCATATTGACAGTGATTTTTTTACTCATAAACTGTTACCAGTCTATCACACCCCAAAAAGCAGGCTATCTAGCAGGCACACACCCTGGAACAAGGACGCGTGACGAGAGTTGCGAAATAAAAAACCGTTCGTTCCGTCTCGCCAATGGCAAAACGGAACGAACGGTATACTCCTTTGCACTACACGTACGCGTATCCTCGCTCGGTCAGTCGCCGGACCCTCCAGTTATTCTGCCAGATGGGTCTTGGCTCAACATGAGCGTAAGTAAAGCGCGATGACTTGACGTCCTCGGGCATGAAATTATCCGCAACCATACCTGCGAGCCAGATGAGTCCGGGCAGCATAATGACAACTTTCTGGATGAGCGTCGCCGACGACATAAGCATCGCTGCGCAGCTCACCACAGCCAAGTAGCCGTACCAGAAATACAACGCATTGTGGTAGATCTTCATGGCAGAATTAACCTGGCCTGGGGTATAGCGCGAGGACGATGACTTATCGCCTTTGTGCAACTGCCAGTAGAACGCGAACGCACCCGCAAAAACGACGACGTTGAGGATTGGGTTGATCCTCATACCCTCGTCGTGGAATGTCGACGACGAACCTGCGATGAACAGTGCCAGAAACAAGTTTCCCGGCCAAAAGGCGAAGAACTGGAACTTCCAATGAATCGGCACCCAGTAGCCGTCTACGACTGCACAAAGCAAAAAGGGGATGCCGGGGCAAATAATCAGACAGATGATTAGCGTCGGCAGAAAACCGCCACTAACAATCGACTCCAGCAAAGGGAGGCCAAAATAAAGCTTTTCAAACATCAGTCCTGCTTTCGTGTAGATGAAAAGGTGCAAGTCGACCATAAACCGTCGAACCATGCTTAGTATTATTATAGCAAATAATAAGAAAAATGTCAATAGATCTACAGAGGTGCGCCTAGGAGTGGATCGTTGTTCCGATCTCTTCACCAGCAATGACGCGAGCAATATTATCAGGCTGCAATAGCTCAAATACAACAAGCGACTGCGCGTGCTCGAACGCAAGCCCCAAAGCAGCCTTGTCCATGATTTTTATATCTGGCTGTTCTAATGCTTGCTGGTAGGTAATCGAAGAGATTCGCCGAGCATCGGGATTAATAGCCGGATCACTGTCGTAAATACCATCAACTTTTGTCGCCTTTAGGATAGCGTCACATTCCAG
>CBIHME010000092.1:0-3735 GCA_966210965.1 uncultured bacterium | reverse complement strand
CGGTAGAATAAAGGAGGTAATTAATATGCCAAGAAAAATTATCGCATTTGATCTAGATGATACGCTTTGTATTGCAAAGTCTGCAATACCCGAAGAGATAAGTAAGTTGCTGGGCGAGTTACTGAGTAAATACGACGTGTGTATTATATCGGGGGGAAAATTAGAGCAGTTTAAGCTGCAGGTGATTGATCGACTTGATGTATCGTCTGATCAACTTGATCGATTACACCTGATGCCGACCTGCGGCACGCAGTATTACAGGTATGATGCGGAGTCGAAGGATTGGGTGCAACAGTATGCAAATAATTTAACTGATGAGCAAAAAATCAGAGCGACGAACGCCCTGATGGAGAGCGCGAAAAAGTTAGGTCTATGGATAGAGCAGCCGTATGGTGAGATTATCGAAGACCGAGGCTCGCAGGTGACGTATTCTGCATTAGGTCAACAAGCGCCTGCTGATGAAAAGTATGCTTGGGATCCAACTGGCGAAAAGAAGATGGCTATACGCGATGCAACCGCGCCACTAGTACCCGATCTTGAGGCGCGCGCTGGTGGCACGACGTCGGTTGATGTGACGCTAAAAGGCATTGATAAGGCCTATGGTATGAAAAAAATCATGGAGCTGGTAGGCGTGGACCAGGCAGAGATTCTATTTGTTGGAGATCGTCTTGAAGAAGGCGGTAACGATTATCCTGTAAAAGCTATGGGGATCGATACGATTGCCGTTGAGAAATGGCAAGATACCGCGCTAGTTATCGAGACGCTGAATAAAGTCGCTTAGTTTAATAGCATATCTTAGCGGCTATACCGGTCTGTAAGCACTATGGGCCGGTTTTTGTATTTCCATGCAAAGTGTGTGATTTGGGGCTATTGCTTCGTTAGACGAATTGCTGTTTGATACCAATATGGATTTGCAGTTGTGCCATTCGTTCCGTCGTTTTGCGTCCATAGACCAGCAGAGGTAGTATTTGCGGGCGCGGTAACACAGCCCGAAATTTTGACCCACTGGTTGCGAGCGCTATCTGCAGACGTGCCGATGCCGAGCCATGAATTACCATACGATCCTTGGAAGAGAACGCCGATGCGGTGAGTGACGGTTGAGTCGACCGTTGTTGCCCATCCAGAAACGCAGTACACCTCTCCGGCGGCTGCCGTAAACCGATTTGACCCATTATTATCGCGACTGTTCTGACGGCCTACGAATGCTGCTGGTGCGCCTGCCGGTATAGGTGCGGTTGTTGCGTCGAGCTTAACTACTCCGGAATGTAGGGTTGCCACTGCGTTGACAGTTCCGTCACAGAAGTAGCCGTTAATGGCTACGTAAGAGTCATCAGGGCAATACGACGGTCCGCCTGAATGTCCATCACACGGTCCGTTACTGATTGTGCCGGATTGAGTAACATTTTTTGTCACATAACCTGTTCCACTTCCGGTGATGCATAGTGTTTCAGTTGCTGTATCAGCCGTTATCGTTAGATTGATAGATGAATCAGTGCCAAGAGCAGTAGCTGCTGGATATGTGCCAGTTAGCTTATACTCGACCTGCGCTTTTTTAGCAGCCGATTGTAGCGTACTGGCCATTTTTGCATCACGTGCCCGTTGTTGAACACCATTAAACGCGACAACGGTGATTGCCGCTAATATGCCAATAACCACGATGACAATAAGTAGTTCGACGATCGTAAAGCCTGTTTGTTTTGTTTTCATTAGTACTATTTAGTATAAAGCATGAGCGAATTGATAGCTAGGCTGGCAGAGCGGGGTGTTACAGTTAGCGACGAGGGGTGTTGTCGCTAACGATCTTGTTGATCTTTTGAGTAAACAATGAAGGGGTGAAGCGTTTTGATTTACGGTGCAAGGTGGCTGGGAGGAAAGTATATTCATCGGCACGCTTGATAGCTGCAATAAGTGCGTCGACGGTTTGTTCGTCGAATAAAATGCCCGTTTCACCATCCTGAACGATATCAAGGACGCCACCTTTGGCGTAGCCGATAACTGGCGTGCCGGCGGCAAGAGCTTCGACGGCAGAGATGCCGAAATCTTCTTCGTTAGGAAATAAGAATGCTTTGGCGTGCTGGGCGCGTTCGACGAGTTCTTCGTCGCTGATGCGGCCCGTAAAGGTGATGGTTGGTCCGGCAAGTTCCTTTAATCGTTCGGTGTCGGTGCCGCTGCCAATGATTGTGAGTGGAACATGAAGCTTATTGCAGGCGCGGATCGCTAGATCGAATCGCTTGTAGGGGACATGTCGTCCCCAGATGATATAGCCGCTGCGATCGGTCTGTGGGGGTGGCGTAAACCGATCGATTGCGACTGGTGGGTGAACGACCGTGCTAGGGCGATCGTAATATTGTTTGATGCGCGACTGTGTAACTGTTGAATTGGCGATAAAGACATCAATGCCGGGGATAGATTCTAGGTCGAGTTTGCGCATCCAACGGACGAATAGTGGAATAAAAGGGCGGATCAATAGTGTTAGTTCGCCAAAGCTGAATTCCCTTTTAAATTCTTCGTAATGACTCCAGTAATAGCGCGTCGGAGTGTGAATGTACGCGATATGAATCTGATCAGGACGTGTTTTTTTAACCGCCTTGGCTTCGGCACTACTGGTGCTGATGATGACGTCGTAGTCTGATAAGTCTAATTTACGAAAGGCGTAGGCTCGTAATACCGGCCAGAGGACATGCTTGTAGCGGATGAATCGGGGCAGCACCTTTTGCAGGTAGGTTGTTCGCACGTCGCAGTGATGAAAGGCTGGCATGGCTTTTTTGTCGTAGACCGACGTATAAATTGGCGCACCGGGGTACATTTTGTGAATTTCTAGCAGTAATGGCTCTGCCCCACCCATGTTTGTTAACCAATCGGTGACCAGAGCGATTTTTGGTGCGCGACGGGTCATTACTTGGCTCCTTTTTTATGTAGCACGACTCCGACGGTCTTGAAAAGGATTTTAATATCCAGCCAGAAACTCCAGTTTTGGGCATAGAATAATTCCAATTCGATTCGCTCGTCAAACGAAAGATTACTGCGACCAGAGACTTGCCATAGTCCGGTCACGCCTGATTTAACGCTATGTAAGAGTGCGGCATTGCCTTTGATGAGTTTGATTTCTTGCGGCAAGATTGGGCGCGGACCGACCAAGCTTAGGTCGCCGCGGACAACGTTGATTAATTGCGGTAGCTCATCAAGCGAGGTGACTCGCAGGAAATGACCAAATCTAGTGATACGCGGGTCGCTGGCGACTTTGCGGTTTTTTTCGTATTCTTTGGCGAGATCGGGTCGACCCATTTCGCGAAATTCGATGGCCGCATCTTTTTTGCCATATTTTGCCGCCATGCTACGGAATTTAATCAGCCCAATTGGCTTTGAGAATTGGCTTAGGCGGGCGCTGACGTAAAAGACGGGTCCGGGATTTAGGATTGCCTGCAGGATGATGATTGTTAGGTAAAGCGGCGAGAGCAGAACGATGAGCAGGAACGAGATGATAATGTCGAAGATTTGCTTGGCGATCGCCCCCCAGCCGATAAGCGGTGTCTGCGAGACGGATATCATCGGGTATCCCAAGAAGACGTCGACGGTATTTTTACCAGCGTAGAACTCTGCTTCGCCCGGAATAAAGTTGTAGCTGATGTGGTTTGCTTGAGCCGCGCCAAGGATGCGTTGGTTGCGTTCGGTTGAGTCGTATAGGTCGGTTTGGATTATCGTTGTAATCTTTAGTTTTTTAATTTGGTCCAGTGC
>CBIHME010000091.1:0-3762 GCA_966210965.1 uncultured bacterium | reverse complement strand
AATTGCCGCCTGCTTTTCCGCCTCGGTAATAAACTTATTACTAACCATACGGCTCAATACGGTCGCCTGGCGTTCTTTGGCATATTCCATACTGCCGCTAATCGGCGAATACGCACTTGGCGCAGGCAATACACCCACCAGCATACTGCTTTCCGCTAGCGTCAAATCTTTTGGTGATTTGTTAAAATATGTTTTAGCAGCAGCTTCTATTCCAAAAGCGTTTTCTCCAAAATAAACCGAGTTCAGATACATATTAAGTATCTCGTCTTTGGTGTACTGCTGTTCGATAGCAATCGAGACCGCTAACTCTTGATACTTACGAAGGAAAGTCTGGTTCGCGGTTAAGAGTGTATTCTTCGCGAGCTGCTGCGTTAAAGTTGAACCACCATAGCCTGTCGCGTCCCTCGACATGATGTTGGCATACAGAGCTTTTGCGATACTAGCAAACGAAAAGCCGCCATGCTTATAAAAATCTTTATCTTCAGAGGCAAGTAATGCCTTTTTTGTCGTTTCGGAGATTTGATCAAGCGGGAGGATGTCGCGTGATTCCGCGCGTCCAATCTTATAAAACACTTCATCATTCTTATCTAGTAGCACGACACCCGTATTATTACGGTTCATCAGCCGCTCCTGATCAGAAATATCATTTGCGTAATATGCATACGTTGCGATAGGAATAACGACCAAAAATGCGATTAGCGGCAGGCCGATCAGCGCGAATTTTTGCTTACGCGACAATCCAGTAAACCATTTCCAGCGACGCTTTAAGCCGCGTTTTATCTTCGCAACACCAGTTACTTTCTTTGTGTATCTGCCTTCACGGATCATATATATGCTCTTCTCAGTAAATAATTATAATGTCGAGTTCTACTTGAACTCACTGACACTGTTTATATTATCTCACGATTTTGTTGTTTTTTACAAAGTTGCCTCGCTACTGAACACGCGTTACGAAGGCGCACATAATTGCTGCGGCAAGCGCATCAGCGCAGTCATCGGGTTTTGGCACATCCTTTAAGCCAAGCTGCACGCGCACCATCTCCTGCACCTGTTTTTTATCCGCCTTGCCGTAACCTGTAAGTGACAGCTTGATCTGCATCGGGGTGTACTCTTCAATTCGCAGTTTTGCTTGTTTACCGGTCAGCATCGCAACCCCACGCGCATGCGCCACACTCATAGCTGTTGTGACATTCTTAGCAAAAAAAAGCTGTTCAATCGCCATCATTTCCGGTTTTGTTTCGGCAATGATATTCGTTAGCTCAAGATAGATCTCCTCTAGACGATCCGCCAGTGGCGTATGCGCCGGCGTAGTAATCACTCCCGCTGTTACCAGCTTGGTTTTTCCATTATGCGAATCAATCACCCCAAACCCAAGAATACCCGTCCCCGGGTCTATGCCGATAATCCTCATGACATTCGTTCTTCGAACTTGCTATCGACAACGTAAACTTCACCCTCTTTGAGCGTGACGTATTTTAAACCGTTTTCTTCGAAGTAATCAACCATCGCCTGGGCATTTTCGCCGTAAATAGCCGTTCCATAATGCGGCACAAGCTGCGGATAAATCACCCCTAAGCCGTTCCAGATAATTTCTTCGTCATACCCTTCAGGGACAACATACGGATCATCCTCCATCTCGACACCGTGTAGCGTTTTAGTCATTACAACTGCGCCGGCGCTTGATCCACCGTAAACAAATAAATCTGATTTTAACCCATTCTCCAGGATCGTATCGAGACTGCTGTAATGCATCGCACGACGAAGCAAGAAGGTGTTACCACCGCCGCCCCAGACGAGTCCAGATGCTGCCACGATCTTACCAAGAATCTCTGGCTTACCAAAATATTTGCGCAGATCCAGCTCATAAAATTCAAATCCAAGCTTTTCAACAATATGCTGACGACGCTGTTTTTCTGGCCAGTCATCCTTTGCATTATCAATATAGAGCACCTTTTTATTAGGCCCCACCATTTCGTGCAACTTCTCGACATGATTACCGAACCCGTAAGATGATAAATATAATCTCATACTTATAGTATACGCCAGTTACCGCTGAGTAAAAAATGAGAGTAGCTTACGTAGACCCGTCAGGGCCTCAATTCGCCATTCCCATGCGGCATACGATAGTGCAAGTGCCGTGATGCCACCCAGCGCCCACCAGCCAGCAAACACCATATCTGTATCCGCAATCGACTCGACCGCAAACGCCGCAGGTGCACTTACAGCCGTGATCGTTCTGCAGCGATTTGTCTCTTCGCTGCGATATTGATCATCCCTGCAGGGCGTTAGCGTACTTGCTAATGACGCTAGATTACGACAACGATTCGTTTCTTCACTACGATACTGATTCTCTTTACAGGGCGTCAGCGTCCCGCCAGCAAGCGCAATCGATCGACAGCGATTTGTCTCTTCGCTGCGATATTGCCCATCCCTACAGGGTGCCGCGGCACTTGCAACGGTCACTAACATTCGACAACGACGTGTCTCAGGATGCCGATACTGATTAGCTGCACACGGCGTCATACCACTCGCGATTTCGATATCCGCTGGCTCAAGTACCGATGCGACGTTCACTGACGCGAATGTCATCTGATTCGAATACCCCCATGAGCCATCAATCATAGACCAAGACATATTATCATCCGGGCTATCATACGTGTCAGATTGATCAATAATCGATCCATCGTCACCCAGTAAAATAGCAGCCCCAGATGTATTCAATAGCGTAAATGCTATTTCACTGTTATAAAACGCGGTATATTCACCAGGACGAATCTGCGCCCCATCTGGAAAGCTATATGTCCTAGAGCCTATCATCAGGTTATAGTTAACGAGGTGCGCTTCACGACTTGTCGGATTATATAGTTCAATATACTCTCGCCCCATGTCATTGCCGGCGGCATTAGGTAATAATTCTGTTATCTGCAAACTGACGTAGTCAAATTTGCAGTCGTTACTACCAACGCGAAGGTACTCCTCTGGTATTATTGCTTGCAATCCGTCCAAATTTGAACACTCATCAAAGACACAGTCGCCTTGTTCGTCTTGTATAAAGCCAATTGGTATTTCATTTTGCACGTCCGCAATATTAGAGCATTCGTCAACAACAGCAACCACCTCATATACACCACTCGCAGGCAGATCAATAATCTGGGACTTTAAAAAATCCGTCGGCTGATCCGTGTCAATCATAACGCCTAAATCGGGGTCGATGCGTCGTTGCATCGACGTGCCACCCTGCAATGAACTCGCCCAAGAAACAACGTCTACTGACGTTCCATGCGCATCCCTCAGCGTAATCGTATCTGCTCCACTTACAATACTTCCCGAGCTTAAATTTGTCGGTTCATAAACCATATCGGCTACATATCCTGGATGCTGTACCGAAAATGATTCAGATATAAATACCATCGACGCACGTGCGGGCAAGTAAAATAATTGCCGGTTTGACGTCGGCGCCATGCATGCGATTGTTTTATCTTTATTGGCGATACACCAATCAGTAACGTCCACTTCGCTATCGCTATTGTTGTACACGACCACAAATTCTTGCGTTGACGCAGCAACTTGGCCACTTAGCGCCCCCGCCTGGACATGTGATATAACAAGCGAGTGTGACTCGGCATTAGCATGTGCGCTAAAAAGCAACCCTATGATTCCCACCGTTAGCAGATATTGGAAGGATCGTATCACGATTCCCGCACTTTCTCATTGCCTACAGTTTATAGTAGGTCAGTTATAGCAAAAAAGCAGAAGAGATAC
>CBIHME010000090.1:0-3806 GCA_966210965.1 uncultured bacterium | reverse complement strand
GTTCGATTAATTTCCGAATTTTTTTTGGCGGCGTTTTCATCAGCACTCTTCATCGGAGCGGTACTGCTATCGTATGGATACGCGATTGCATTACTTGACGCGGTTGTGCTTATCCAGGTTTCAATCATATGTATGATCGAAGCACTTGAGGTGAACCCGGCGTATGTGCGCAAATTGGGGTATAATTACACACTCGTAAAAAAGAAATAGATATTTGTAATATTTTTAACAGCTCGTCAGTTAACGGCTGCGTATGATGAGTGAGTACCCAACGTACAATAAATAAGGAGGACAAAATGTTAGATATAGTACTATGGATTCTATTCGGCGCATTAGCAGGATGGATTGCATCAAAAATCATGAAGACCGACGCCGAGATGGGCGCAGTCGCAAATATCGTCGTTGGTATTATCGGCGCGTTTATCGGTGGATTTGTCGTCCGAATGCTGACGGGCAATGCAGTTGAAGGGTTTAATATTACGAGCCTTATCGTTGCAATTATCGGCGCGGTAATCTTGCTTGCGATCGTTAAAGCCGTGCGCGGTGGACGCGGCGTTCGTGCGTAATGAATCGAAATAGATAAAGAGGGGTCACAACGACCCCTCTTTCGTTCAGCTTATCGTCATGGACGCGAGGTGGCCGTGAGCTGATACTGAATAAATCAGGCATATCTTAACCAAAGATTACTTGTGGCAGTCATGTCGGAATTTATAAATGAGATAAGTAATCGAGGTAGCGATGGGAAAGAAACAAGCTAACATTCTAATTATTGAAGACGACATGGCACTAAACCAAGCCTATGTCACGATTTTATCTACCGCTGGATATGGCGTACGGTCAGCTTTTGATGGCGAAGAAGCGCTTCGTCTTGCCGACGAGCTGGAGCCGGATATTATCTTTCTTGATCTTCGCATGCCAACTATGGATGGCATTAGTTTTTTGAAGGCGTACGAGCCGAAAACTCAACACAAAGACGTCAAAATAATTGTGTTTAGTAATTATGATTTACAAAAAGAGATCGATGAGGCTTATGATTTAGGGGCGCAGCGTTACGTGCTGAAAGCATGGGCGTCGCCAAAAGAGTTAATTAAAATCGTCGAAGACACGCTAGTCGGCAAAAAATAAGCCGCTATTTTAGCGTCAGATCTTTAAACGTATCTTCCCCGACGAATCGTTCTAGTTTTGACTTGTCGATCACATACGTGAATTTGCTATATTGAATAATACCCTTTTTCTTTAGTAGTTTCAGATTAACTGCAGTGCTTTCGCGCGTTAATCCCACGAGGCTCGCAATCATTGATTGGGTCATTTTTATGTCGATCGTAAACATACCTGGCGTCTTTTCGATGCTGTGACGGAAGATTAAGTAGTATAATGTCAAACCAATTTTTTCAGCGGCGCGGGATTGTTCAAGTGCGGTGATACGTAAAAGAAGTGCCGTATATTCGTTAATGCTAAATTTCAGCACCGCAGTCGTCAACTTTGGATCGGCGGCAACGGCATCGAGTATATGCTGTTTTGGCGCGGTTACCATTTCAGAGTCGGCGAGCGCTTCGTAATAGAATAGCGTGTTCGTTACTTCGCCAAAAATCCATGGTAGTGGAAAGATATCACCCTTACCGTGTAAGGCGATCGTGCGCTCTTCGCCAGAGGTAGTGATGGTGTAGACACGGACCAGTCCGCGTCGAACGATAAAGGCAGTCCGAGGAAGTTCTCCTTGGTACAGCAGAATAGAACCCTTCATTACGAAGCGCGTCAGAGTGTGTGATTGTATACTGTGTAATAAATTATCCATTGCACAAAACTCTCCTACCTCTATCTATCATACTACGAATTGCAAAATGTGAAAATTATAACAGGATATATGTAAGTATGATTACATTAGCGCAAAACCATAATCGCTATAGTAAGGAGTACCACTAAGTGAGAGAGCAGTAGTGGTCGGTGGTAGAAAAAGTGAAATTATTAAGTTGGAGGGGTGCGAGATGACAAACTACAACGATCAAGAACTAGATCAGCGAATTCATTCATTTTTAACGAAGAAGATGCAAAAGTATCCAGAGCTTAACGTTAAGCACCGCGACAGTCGGACGATTTCAATGCCGACTTTGTCCCTCCGTATGTTCGGTTCGACGCGAACCATGAAAGCACATTAGATTACATCTAGATAAAAAATGACTGTGGTGGTCATGCGAAACGGTAAGGGAAAGTCCTTGCCGTTTTTACTTGTCTAGTTGACGTAGGCATCCAGCGCGAAACGCGGTATACTGCTTATGTATGTTAAAGTATTATGTCAAGCGAAGTGACGGCGAAGCCTATCAGCAGGTGACAACACCCCCTAATGAGGAGGTTTGGATACACGGTGAAGGCGTTGACGAGGCAGACTTGCGGCTGCTCTCTACTACGTACGGGATGAACTACAACGTCCTGCGTGACGTACTGGACGTTAACGAGTTGCCGCGTGTTGAATCCCATGAGGATGGCCTGTATGTCTTTGTGCGTACCGCTCAGCGTGGCAAACACGGTCAGGTCGTAACGACGCCTGTTTTGCTAGCAGTGCAGGGAACTGTTTTCGCGAATATTACGATCGCCTCTGTGACGGACTACAAACTTGCGACACCTGTGATGACGTCGCATCAGAATGCGACAACTAATAGCTTGCTTTTAGGTATGTTCGCGACTGTCGTCGGCGAGTACGAAGAATTAATGCATCGCACTGCACGGTATATCTTTAATACTGGCCGCCGCTTGCGGACACACGAGGTGACGAATCAGGATTTTATTACGTTCGTAACGGTGGAAGACAATTTAAACGAGTATCGCATGAACCTCAGTGGTATGCTTGTCGTGGCAGAGCGACTGCGTGAAACGCTCCAAGATCCTAAGGACAAGGAGTCGATAGAGGATATATTGTTGTATATTCGTCAGCTTCTTGTTTCTATTGAAAGTCATAATCAAACGGTCACTAGTATTCGTAATGCGTATGGTACGATTGCGAATAACGTATTAAACCAACGTATGAAGACGCTTACGGTGTTTACAGTGTTAATCGCTTTACCGAATGTTTTTTATGGAATGTTCGGCATGAACGTGCCATTACCTATTAGTGAACAGCCATGGGCATACACTGCCATTGTAATATTTACAGTTATTGTCACTTTTGGCGTTTATGCCCTTGCAAAGCGCCTTAAAGTCTTCTAATATAGTAAACAATAGCGTGATCGAAATCACGCAAATCTTGACGGCCTGGCTTCGTATTGGTATTATATTTTATGTGTCTTGCGCCAAAAACACGAAAATTTTAATTTAAAGGTCGAAGTGCGCAGGGCTGTACATAGTACAAGGAGTACAACAAACCTCATGCCAATAGCCATCAATTTTGTGTCCTCACGGGCCAAAAAGATTGCAGTGGATGTGGTGCCTGCCGAATGGCAACTGTATATCGCACATTAGAACGTGTGTTCAACCCCGAAACTTCATGCGAAGTTTCAACCAAAAAAGTCAACCACCCCAAGGCACCGGGGTGTTTTTGTTTTGCACCCATTTTCTTAACGCGTCATACTTGACATACTTTTCATACTTTAAGTACAATGGATGGATGAGTAAAGGGCGGAGTAATGCTCGAAGAGAGGAACACCATGCAAGATAAAAAACTATATGGCACTGCCACTGTCGGCACAAAAGGGCAGATTGTTATACCGGCCGATGCACGTGAGATTTTGGGTATTGAAACCGGCGATCGACTGTATGTTATCGGTTCAAAGCAAGGGAAATGGATTGGATTGATCCAGGAAGAACAACTGCGT
>CBIHME010000089.1:0-3811 GCA_966210965.1 uncultured bacterium | reverse complement strand
TTGATTCAAAAATTGGTGGAGCTGCGGGGTACTGCCCCCCGGTCCAAAAGGTAACGGATCATTCGTCTACAAGTATAGTCTATCTTAACTTTTAACGACTGTTCGAATTAAGAGATAGACAAAAACATTCGATTGGTCGCGTGGTAAAATTTTCTCCATTAACGCCACTGCCCGTTAACGAAGTAAGTGACATGGGTATATAACACCAGTTGCCGCTATGTCACCTGCTGGCAAATGATGATCGAGCGATTAGGCTGCGATTGGTGCAAAAGCAGGTGTGCGGAAGGCACTAGCTACGTTAGCAGCTGCTGCTTTTACTTTTGCAGTAAATGTTGCAATTAAAAAAGTATACGTAACGTGTATGATCGACTTGCAAAATGATCTGTTAAATTCCCTCTGTCGAAAGCTAAATTCAGCCCCAACTTGAATGCTTATAGTATACCATCATTTACAGATTGATACTAGGTATGGTTAACTAGCGGACATCATGACTATGGTTGCAAAAATACTATCCGTGGCCCCCGTAGGCTTTGAAGGTCACCTAATAGAGGTAGAAAGCGACGCAACAAAAGGGCTTCCTTCTCTTCAAATTGTCGGTATGGGTAACAAAGCCATAGACGAAGCCAAGGAGCGTGTTAAAAGCGCCATTACCAATTCCCTGCTCGAATACCCAACGAGAAGAATCACCATTAACCTTGCGCCAGCAGAGCTACCTAAAGATGGCACGCACTATGACCTACCTATTGCGCTTGCAATTCTGACGAGCAGTGGCCAGCTACGACACGAGGAAGTTGCCACGGCGGCTTTTGCCGGAGAATTAGCGCTAGATGGGTCACTCCGTCCAATACGCGGCGCAATCACGATGGCAGAGACCGCTAAAAATACTGGGCTTGGATGCATATACCTACCAGAAGCCAACGTGCAAGAGGCGACACTCGTAGAGGGCATCTCCGTTATTGGAGTTAGTTCACTGAAAGCACTCTATCTTCATCTAAAACAAGAAATAAAACTTCTCGAATCGACTACTTTACCGCTGCAAAAGCCTAAAGCCTTACACGACACCCCTACTCTCGATGATGTCCACGGACAAGAGCAAGCCAAGCGAGCACTCATCATTGCCGCTGCCGGTCATCATAATATCTTACTGACAGGTCCACCAGGAACAGGCAAGACAATGCTCGCACGAACGCTCACTGGCCTCCTTCCGCCACTACTTTCAGCGGAGCAAATAGCCGTAACAAAACTCCACAGCCTAGCGGGCGAAACAATCAATCACGTCACCTCTAGCCGGCCATTCCGAGCACCTCATCATACGGCGAGCCGCATCGCCCTCATTGGCGGTGGCGCCCATCCGAAGCCGGGCGAGATCAGCCTTGCCCATCTAGGCGTCCTCTTCTTGGATGAAATTCCAGAATACCCTCGTGCGGTCCTTGAGGCGCTGCGCCAACCTATGGAAGATAAAAAAATAGCCGTAAGTCGCGTAAACGGACACGTCAGCTACCCCGCTGATTTCATGCTAGTGGCCACAATGAACCCATGCCCATGTGGCTTTTATGGCGACATGGCCCGTGAATGCACATGCACTAGCACCCAGATCCTCTCATACCAACGCCGCCTTTCAGGCCCCCTTCTTGATCGCATTGATCTTGTCGTCAACGTCTCCCGCATACCGAACGACACGCTACTAGAGATCCAATCGGTGCATAAAAAACAACAGAATGACGCAATAAGCATGATCGATATAGCGTCTCAACGTCAGCGTAACAGATATAAATACAGTCTTAAAAACAACAGTAACCTTACGAGTCGAGACATAAAAACAAAGCTCCTCCTTTCGCCGGACGTGAGAACACTTCTAGGTGCCGCAACTGACCGCTTAAACCTCAGCGCACGAAGTTATTTCAAAATCATACGTGTCGCTCGAACAATTGCCGATCTAGATGACAGCACGGAGATTACCGTACAGCACATCAGTGAAGCACTGCAATATAGACAAAGCTCTTGAACCTCTGACCTATATCTGGTAAAATGTCCTATGAGTAACGCTTAAAATATTGCGAGCTTATCAAAAGGAGATCAGAGATCAGTAAATCAATTCGTATCAATGAGGAGATTCGCGCCGAAGAACTGCGCGTTATCGGCACAGACGGAGAGCAACTGGGAATCATGAGTCGCAACGATGCACTCAAGATTGCCGAAGAAGCTGGCGTCGACCTCGTTGAGATCTCACCAAACGCTGCACCTCCTGTAGTTAAAGTAGTCGACTGGGGTAAATTTCAATACCAGAAGATGAAAGAGCTACAGAAAAGCAAAAAGAACAGCAAGCCAAGCGAGCTGAAGCAAATGCGTTTTGGTTTGAAAATTGGTGCTGGTGACCTGGACATCAAACTTCGTAAAATCCGTAGCTTTCTTGCCGCGGGACACAAAGTACGAATTCAAATCTTCTACCGTGGTCGCGAGATGGCCCATAAGGAGCTCGGATTTGAAATGATTGACAGGATTGTCGCCCTCTTGGAAGACGAAGCAATATTAGAGCAAAAGCCTCAGATGGCTGGTCGCAATCTGAGCATAGTAGTAAGGAGTAAATAATGCCAAAGATGAAGACCCACAAAGGTACCGCAAAGCGGATCAAGATTACCAGCACTGGTAAATTGACTCGCCGACGTGCGTTCGGTGGCCACATGCTCGCTAAAAAGAGCAAAAGCCGCAAGCGCGCCATTAACACCACTGCAACCGTTACAGGTAGCATGGCTAAAAACGTTAAACGAGCTTTAGGAGTATAATATGCGAGTTAAAAGAGGCGTCACCGCACGTGCTAAGCACAAAAAGATATTAAAATTAGCAAAAGGTATGCAACATAACCGTACCCGCTCATTCCGCCTTGCAAAGCAAGCCGTTATTAAAGCGTTACAGTATGCATATCGCGACCGTCGCACAAAAAAGCGTGATCTTCGTGGCCTATGGATCACTCGCATCAACGCTGCGGCACGTGAACAAGGCACTACTTACGGTAAATTAATAGCTGGCCTAAAAGCAGCTAATATCGAACTAGACCGCAAAGTTCTTTCTGAACTCGCAGTAAGCGAGCCAAAAGCTTTCGCTGAAATCGTAAAAAGCACTACAAAAGCGTAGACCTACGACGATACGAAATACACTTCTTGACTCCTTACATTAAAATAACTCGCCTAACAGCGAGTTATTTTAATTGGCAGATCGTCGATAAGCCGGGTTTTGTCGTGAACGATCATCTATCTAGTCTAGCAGTTGCCTGCTAGATCAAGCGGGTATCGACCTACGGACGGACCGCCCTTTATGTAGATCTCCTTGCAGCCGACAGGGTTTACCTTCACGCCATGTCACCATGGAATGCTGTGAGCTCTTACCTCACTCGTTTCACCTTTTCCCTCTTACAGGTAGTTTCGTTTCTGTGGCACTTTCCCTAAAGTCACCCTCGGTCGCCGTTAGCGACTGTCGTGTCCTATGCTGCCCGGACTTTCCTCTTGCGCCCGAAAGCACAAGCGATCGCTTAACGAACTGCCTGAAATCTATTATACCCTATTCGTCCCCTTGAGCATTCAATATCTTATTGACCATGCCGTCAGCCAACTGATTAAATTCACGTTTAACGTGAGAGAACGTCACTTTATCAAATTGCGCGACCAACTCACGTATGCGTTCATTAACAGGCCATAGCTCTCGATTCTTAATCTTATAGATATTATTCATTTGATTGACTACTAATAAACTATCAATACGAAAGTCTACCGTACGCGCACCAATCTCAAGCGCTTTTTCCAGGCCCAATCTTACA
>CBIHME010000088.1:0-3825 GCA_966210965.1 uncultured bacterium | reverse complement strand
GTGGGGAGTTGGCCAATACAATGGAACCTTGAACGTTGCAGGCCTCGCAAGTAATACGTACATATTCTGTACATGGTTTGAAACAACAACAACCTGGGCGGCGGCCTCATTCGTACCTTCGCCAAGCTTTTGTTTTCCGATAGTGGTGAATCGAATTATTCCATGGACGACAAGTGCCGAGTCAAGGGTTGGTGTTGATTTTACGCCTCCGAATGTGAGCGCGTGGACGGCGGCGCCCAATCAGATGCTGTATTGGCGACACACTATCGCAGCCGCAGGGGGTACGACGCCAGGCTTAGGCTTTGCTGTCGGTAAATCAGGCTTTAATGGCGCGAATGTTTGGGGTACCGGACTGCCAGCCAATCACAATGAACCAACTGGAACGACATCCGCAATAGGTGCGGGATCTTCGTATAGCGTTGGGTGGGGGGCGAATCGTCCGGAGTATTCGACGTACCGCGTTGTTCCATCCGATGGCGGGCGAACCTTGTGTCAAAGTATTAGTTGGGGGCCGACGGCGTGGAATAATCCTGCTTGGTCCGCAAGCGTACCCGCCTGTGTGACGGTGCCATTCAACTACAACCTGACACCGTCGGTGACTGGTCCAAGCGGAGTCGGGACGGTAGGGGGTCCTATTCCAACTGTCACGCCCCGTGTTAATAATTCAGTCGTCGGGAATGCCGGTGCGACAACCGACTCACCCTCGGTTCGTTGGGAATTATGGCGGATTGAGGTGCCTCCGACTGTTCCAGATCCTGGCGCAATTCCGCTAACGCAACAAGATAATGGGAGCGCTCCGTGTGCGCACTATAACAATGGCGGCGTCAACACTTGTACTGCCAAGGGTAGTGGCGACAGGACGTTTCCGGCTGGTTCAACAACGTTAGCTGCCTTAAATGGCGAGACGATAGGCGCTAACACGCCGGTTGGTACGCGAATTTGCTATACATTGTCAGTGCGTCCATATTCACAGGCAAACGGTAATTGGCGTCATAGCGCTCCTGTCTGTATCAAAGTCAGTAAGCAGCCGAAGGTGCAGGTATGGGGTCATGACGTACGGACGCGTGGGAGTATCGAGACTGGCACGACGATAGTTAACTCTGGTGGAACAAATCGATTGTTCGGTAGCTGGGTAGAGTATGGGGGATTTTCAGTCAGCACTAATAGTGGATTTGCATCAGGCTCAGGACTCAATACCGGCAATACTAATACAACAACGGCAGCAGCATGGCATCGATTAACCTTTGCTAATATCAACAACAGCGGCGCGAGTGAGTTTGGCACGTTTGCACTTCCATCTGGCCTCCCAACGATTACAGATCAGTTCATTGGTGCACCGTCGGGCGGGGCATTCAATAGTAACTTAGGGTCGCTAAATAGCGGTACGTATGTTGTTGGTGATGTCACTGTTAATACCAGTACGGTTGGACAAGAGGGTGCGGTCGGGAAGTCGATTATTATCGTGTCGTCAGGTACTGTGACGATTAGTGGAAATATTATCTACGAAGGTAACGGGGCGAGCCAAGTGTTTACCGATATCCGTCAGATACCACAGGTAGTGATTATTGCGCGGACGATTAATATTACTGGCGCTGTAGGGCAGGTGGATGCGTGGCTGTTGACGACCTCTGCCGCTGGGATGATTAATACATGCTCTGATGTTCCGTTGAACGCAAGTCTAAACTCAAACGTTTGTAGTAATATCCTGACGGTAAATGGCCCTGTCGTAACCCAGCATTTACACCTGCGACGAACGGGTGGCTCGAATACGGTGGCAACGGCGGGCGATCCTGCGGAGATTTTCAATTTGCGTCCAGATGCCTATATATGGGCCTACGGACGATCAAGCCAGTCAGGTAAAGCACAGACTGTTTACTCGGTTGAATTGCCGCCACGTTTCTAGAACGAACAATTTCGTGAAATGGGCTTGCTTATCTTTATAAAGCTTATGTATAATGGGGACTAATATGAAACTACTAAAAGGCGTGGGCGACTTTTTTGCACTAGATATCGGTACCAATGCGGTGCGCGTCGTGCAGCTTGCAAACAGCGGCCCGGATAGTTGGACGTTGCTTCATTACGGATATGCACCAGTTGACCTGCAGACGACAAGTGCTAGCTCAAAGGAGTCGGAACGACGACTAAGCGAGATTATCATGACCGCCGTCGGACAAAGCGGTATCAAGACAAAGAATGTGGCAATCGGCTTGCCATCGCAAAAAACCTTCACGACAGTCATCGATGTACCCAACATGCCAGAGGCTGAACTTCGTAGCACGATTAAATACCAGATAGATCAATATATCCCGATGGCGATCGACGAGGCGAAAGTCGACTGGGCTTTACTAGGGCAGTCTGCGCATAACCCGCAACAGCAAGAGGTACTTCTTGCAAGTACGGCCAATAGCTATGCTGAAGAACGACTTGAATTCATTGAGCAGCTGGGCTTGAACGTGATTGCCGCCGAGCCGGATCCAATTGCGATGATCCGCTCACTATTACCATCGGGTATTCAGGATGGGCGTTTGATTATTGATGTCGGAGAACTCTCAACTAACCTAGTTATCACTTATGGTGACACGCCGCGGCTTGTCCGCACGATTCCGACCGGTTTGCATTCGCTTGTAAAAGCAGCCGTGCAAAACTTGAATGTTCAAGAGGACCAGGCGCGACAATTTATCGTTAAATTTGGTCTTGCGCCAGATCGTTTGGAGGGGCAGGTTTTCCGTGCTGTCGAAAACGTCCTTGAGGGCTTTGCTGCTGAATTAACAAAATCAATCAAGTTCTTTCAGACACGGTATCCAAATACTCCGGTTGGCGGCATCTTGCTTTCGGGATATGCGAGTGTTATCCCAAAGTTTGGTGACTATGTGACCGCTAAGACTGGTGTTGCGTCTACGCAGGCAAATCCTTGGCAAAAGGTACATGTTCCTCAAGCCGACCAACAGCAATTGATCACGATTGCAACCGAATTCGCGACTGCCGTGGGTCTCGCACAGAGGAGCAATAAATAATGATTGAAATTAATCTTGTTCCCGACGTCAAGCAAGAGCTGATCAATGCTCAGCGTGTTCGCACCAGCGTTATATCGTTATCGATTATTGTTGGTATTGCTGCAATCGGTGTCGTCGTTGCACTTGCGATTTGGGTGCTTGGTATTCAAACCGCACGTGGCTTGCTGAGTGATGAGGCAATTAAGAATGAAAGTCAGAAGCTTGCAAAGGTTGAGGACATTTCTAATATGCTAACAATTCAAAACCAGCTCAGTAAACTACCGGTAATGCATGACAGCAAGAGTATCGACTCTCGTATTTTTGACGTCTTGACGACTATTAATCCTTCCGCACCGAATAATATTTCGATTAACAATCTTGCGCTCGATTCATCAACCAAGACAATTAAAATTGAAGGGCAGGCCGCAAATGGATATCCGGCACTAGAGGTTTTCAAGAAGACTATTAATGCGACAAACTTTGAATTTGCCAAAGCTGGTGAAAAACAGACGGTGCCGCTCGCCTCACAGATGAGTGATAGCGATCGCAGTTACGGTGATGATGCTTCAGGTGCGCGCGTGCTTCGGTTTACGTTGACATTCATTTACCCTGATGAGTTATTCTCGCGCACTGCAGAAAATGCACTGATTATTGCACCTATGCGTACGAATGTGACTGATTCATTCCTTGGTGTGCCGAATAGCTTATTTACGGTTAACGCAAATAGCGCAGGAGAGGGGAACTAAGATGGCTAGTCAGGAAATGGCGCTTCGTAAGCGTCAACAAATTGCCAATGCTAATCGTATGATGTTCGTCTGGGTAGCGGCAATCT
>CBIHME010000087.1:0-3856 GCA_966210965.1 uncultured bacterium | reverse complement strand
CCACTTACCACCTTATATGTTTGCCCATATATATAGCCCTCAAGATCAGCTGTCGCCGGCTTATCGGCGAATAATAGAGGATATTGGTCGGCATATGAGGCGGCGAAGGCATCATCAATCTCTGCGTCACCATACCCAAGTTTTTGAAGTACTTGCCGATGTGACGGCGTCTTATCATTTTCCGTCGAGGCAATATTCAGCGTCGCACCAGGATAGAATGTCACGTCAAATTGTTCGAACTGCCCCTTCGTCAGATGAGCAACGATCTGCACAGTCGACTCCGCTGGCGACAACCGATACGATCCAGCTAATAACTGGCCACGAACTTCGTGTACGCGAACGTAGATATTAAACGCCAGCTGGCTGCGAATAACCTTCTTCTCTTCTAGAAGGCTGGCTATTTGGGCTGGCGAGCTATTTGGATCGATATCTACCTGCACACTTTGTACTGTCCCTTCGGCCACAGGACGAAGGGCGAATTTATACCAGGTTAATCCCGCAAGGAGACCAATGACAATGATCAAAAAAATAACACTTGCCCATTTAATCGGAGTAGAAAATCGTTTCGCGGGTTGCGGCACGGGGTCGCTCGTTAGCGTCGGTTGCTGCTCGGATTGTAAGGTTGCGCCGCTTGCCTCGGTTACTACCGGAGACTCCGGTTGCTCAGGGTAAGACAACACGGGCGCATGCTGATCCTGTTGTTGCGCAGGGTCCTCCGTCGGCAGCGTAGGTCGGCTTGGCGGTATAATGTCATTTTTCATAAGTTTTGCTCCAAATAATCTTGTAAAATGATGGCCGCTGCCAACGCGTCAATATCTCCTTTGGAGTATGGTTTTTTGTGCGAGTGTAGCCGTTGCTCGGCCATAACACTCGTCAAAGATTCTTCCTGATAAATAATTGTTGGTGTAATACCGACAAGCTTTTTTGAAAATTCCAGCACATATTCCGTCTGAGCAGTCGCCTCGCCCGATTGGTTTCGGGGATAGCCGACGACGAGCGTTTCAGCATTCTCGTCTGCAACGATCTTAGTGATGCGTGCTATTTCGTCACCATCAACTTCGACAGTTTCAAGTGGAACAGCGATACGCACACCGCCATCAGCCAGCGCAACGCCTATTCGCTTTTCGCCCACATCCAATGCGACATATGTCTTGTTACGACTCATGCAGCTTGAACTCTACGTTGATCCGCTTAACGTCGTTTGGTGCCGTAGTCACCCAGAATGGCCAAAACTTAACATCGACATTCTGAACACCTTGGATTGCTTCAATACTCTCCTGAATCTCACCGTAACGCTTACCCTTCGAACGATCTTTGATAACGGAATCCTCAATCTTTGGACCAATTTTTGCCGTAGCGACAACGTTTGCAGTAAAGTTCTTATCAACAGCATCAACATTTGTGAAAGTCACTTTCCCAGCACCGTTATCGTACGTTCGTTGATCATTCAACCCTTCAAGTTGCTTGGCGAAATGAGCGTCCAAATAATCGTTTAGCTCATTTTTATCGACACCACTGATACTGTACGTGATTTCACTAGTAAGCTTTGGCTTGACGCCGTCAGCAACCTCTTGGTCAACCGCAGGTGTCGAAGCTGGTGCACCTTGTTCTGCCTTGAATGTCTGATCGATAGCGATCACATCATCGCCAAGCTGTCCGATAAGCTGCTTTTTAATAGCCTCTGCGTCTTGTTTTTTCAGCTGTTCAGTTGCTTTTTGGATATCCTCAGCACTGACTACCTTAATGATTCGATGCGATCCGCCAGACATAACACTACCCTGAGCAGTTATGCCAGTCGCACTTGGCTGGTACGAACGCGCCGAAAGGTTATATTCATCGCCAACTGCCGTCGCTAGGACTGCGACAGTCCCAGTGCCAGGATCCAGACCATCTGCAGTTAACTTCGTTACCAGTACTGCAGCCTCGGTACTAACAAACGTACGCTCACCACTGGTAAATGTCGTGCCCGCAGGAACGGTTAAAGGAGTTGCGGACGGATTAGTACGCGTCAGCTTCATCGTTCCCGCCGCTTTGTTGCCCGCATCGCGCGAACCCGTTGCTTCATATTCAACTGACTCTGCTTTTTTGGTTTGTTGAGTGGTAGTCTTTAGTGTGTTCGCCGCAACATCAGTCGTAACATCATTAGCGAGCGTGACTTTATTATTTACTGATGAGTCAGAGGTGCGTGCGGTAATCTGAACGGTAGCCCGCGGCGCAAAGAATATACCCCAAACGAGAAAGCCAATCAGCAGTATGCCAGCGGCGACAATCAAGGCTAGTTTTTTACGAAAATCGCCAAAATTAGGCACCTTAATGCCACTTTTCGCACGCGCCTTTCCAAGCATCTGGCCTGGTGCTGGCGGCAAAGCTCGACGAGGAACGTCTTCGGCGGCATTCTCGTCAATTGCTGAATCGATTGCTGGATCGTGAACCGCAACGAGCGGTGCAGTTGCAGCGGCTGTCTTTGCATGATCACCTACAGGTAACTGCGCACCATCAATGACGTCTTCGCCGTCATCGACGTCTAGTGCTGCAATCTCGGCGATTTCAGGTTTGCTTTGTAGGTTTTTAGCAACCGGTATTTTTGCGGCAGCAGCAAGCGCCATAAGTGCTGGTTTACTGCTAATAATCACTAAATGTTTTTCCGACTGAGTCGCCGCCCGCGCTAATAATCGCAGGTTAACTGCACTTTGCAGTACGCCAATCCGCTTTGGCGGCACTAAAGCGACGATCTTCTGCTTGGCATCCTTAACTTTACCGATAATCGCGGTAATATCATCCTCAACGTCGATATAGATAATGTCTTTATTCATTTTTATATTCGTAAGATCCGATTAAGTTTATCTTTGATCGTATCAGCGTCACTGCTGCCTACAATTGTATCATAACCGACCCGAAGCAGACCCATAGCGGTAATAAAGGTATGGTCATTAACCGCGCCTGTTGTGTCCGTAATTCCGGCCACATCCTTTGGCGAAATATGCTGGACAGTTGGGCGTTTAGTGAACGGTAGGTCTTTGTACCAATCGCGCTCGGACAGTGCGTCGACTAATTTCGTCAGGCTCGCCCCGCCACCGCAAAGTAAAATACGATTCGGCAGATGATCGACTGATTCGAATTCGTCGAGCGCCAATTCAACACCAGCAATCCAAACATTAAGCGTCTTGTCGATAGCGGCATTTGCCGCTTTCGCTACGCTCGGTTTGATCTGCGGACTATCAATGTTGACCTTTAGTTTCTCTGCGTCAGTGTAGTTAAGGTCCATCTCGCTAGCGATCGTACGGGTAAAGCTTCGCCCCCCGATACCGAACATTTTCGTCCCCTCAACGCCACCATCGTTAACGACCGCGATATCAGTCGTTCCGCCACCGACATCTGCAAGCACAGCAGTAATCGTACTGCTCGCATCTGTTCCTAGCACCGCACGACTCACAGCGAATGGCTCGGCAGCGACAGCAACGAGATCTAGAGCAAGCTCGTCGGCAACGCGCTCGAGTGCACCGATATGCACCATTGGAGCAAAGGCAGTGTAGATCTGCACGGCAATATCTTTTCCCTGAAACCCGATCGGGTTACTTACTTTATAGCCATCAATATGAATCGTCACAAGCGCACTTTTCACCAACTTAACTTCGACGTCTTCGTTACCCGTTTCTAACGCAATCTGCTTTTGCGCTTTTGTTTGAGCGCGCTCCTGAACTTTCTCGATGATAAATTCCATTTCCGCCACATCGAGCGGTCGATCAGGCTGCGGACGACGGTAGCGAATTGTATTAGTCACCCCCTTCACTAACTCACCGGCAATACCGATCACGACGCGTTTTGCCTGTAAGCCCGCCTGCTCTTCTGCAGTAGA
>CBIHME010000086.1:0-3893 GCA_966210965.1 uncultured bacterium | reverse complement strand
ATGCTGAGCGTGGCCAAGAATAGCGCGCTCGTTAATGGCGGGTTGTGTAATGCTTTCATGTAATAGCATCGGTGAGCGATCGATCGAGACGAGATGACGGACGGCGGGCTGGCCGAGCTGACGGTTACGCGCAGGCGATAATTCAGGTGACCGGGCTTGGGTGTCGAACGAAGCGTGTAATATGCCGCCAGTGAAGCTCTGAATCGCCAAATCTCCGATACTTCGCGCGGTTGCATCGGCTGGTCGGGCAATGGTTTCACCGAGATACGTTCGCTGCGCTTCCTCTTGAGTGCGTAATAATTCCATTGCCGCACGTTTTTCCTCTAGCTCGTCTTCATAGCCGTAGGGATAGATAGAGAAATTGTTTTCTAAATTACTCATATTATCTTTAAAATACCACTTTCACTACATGTGGTCAATAACATCCGCAGCCGGCGCACTTCGGCGTGAAAACGAATGCGAAACGCAGTATAATGAAAGCAGTAATTAGTGTGAAATAGGAGATGATATGAATCGAAAATGGATAGTACCTAGTGTTATCGTAGGGGTCATCGTGATTCTTGCCATGGTCGTTATCGGCGGATATAACGGGCTAGTCGCACAGCGTGAACGAGTCAACCAAGAGCTGGCGAATGTTGATACGCAGTACCAGCGCCGAGAAGATCTTGTTGATAATCTTGTCGCTACCGTAAAAGGCGCATCAAATTTTGAGCAAGAGACTTTGACACAAGTGACCGAGGCACGAGCGAAAGCGACAAGTATTTCAATCGACCCAAGTAAAGCAACTCCAGAGCAGCTAGCCCAGTACCAGCAGTCGCAAGGTGAGCTGAGTCAGGCATTAGGACGATTGCTTGCTGTCACAGAAAACTACCCTGAGTTGAAGTCGGTTGCTGCGTTCCAGGACCTACAAGTTCAGCTTGAGGGTACCGAAAATAGAATCGCTGTTGCGCGCAAGGATTTTAACGCTGTCGTTACGACATACAATACGTCAATTTCTCGATTTCCAACAAACTTGACGGCCGGTATCTTTGGATTTGATCGTTTTGAGACGTTTAAGGCCGAGCAGGGTGCTGAAGATGCACCAACTGTAGATTTTAACTCTTAGATAAGCGGCGGATTTGGCTACATGCATATGCGACAAGTTCGGATGAAAGTTGTTACTGCTGCAGTGGCCTTATTCGCCATGCTTGCTTTGCCGATCGGCGTCAGTGCACTTGCAGTGCCGCCAAAGCCTACGGATGTGCCGATTGTTGATCAGACAAATACGTTAACAGCTGAGCAAAAGGCGGCTTTAGCGACAAAGATCGCCGCCGAGCAGAAGGCGACGGGCAATCAAATTGCCGTGCTGATGATTTCGTCATTACAGGGCGACGCGCTAGAGGATTATTCATTGAATGTGGCGCGCGAATGGGGGGTTGGCCAAAAAAATCGGGATAGCGGGGTGCTTTTGCTTGTCGCAAAGGACGACAGGCGTATGCGTATCGAAGTTGGTTATGGCCTAGAGGGTGCGCTGCCAGATATCCGTGCTAATCAGATCATTCGGGATCGCATACGACCTGCGTTTCAAAAAGATGACTATTATGCCGGTATAGATTCTGGTGTCGATGGGGTTATTACGGCAATTCACGGCGAGGCGGATCCTAATTTGTCGCAAACTGCGCCTGCGGGTCAGGGGAGCTCATTCCCATGGGAATTCGTACTATTTTTTGGATTAATGGGATTTAGCTGGCTGGGGTCGATGCTTGCTCGCACGAAAAGCTGGTGGGCTGGTGGAGTTATTGGCGGGGTGATTGGGGCGATTCTTGGCCTGATCTTTGGCTTTTTATTCATCGGAATTGCCGCCATTGTTGTTCTGACGCTCCTTGGTTTACTCCTCGATAAGGCCGTTTCGGCAAATTACCGTTCCCACGCGAGTCACGGGGATGCACCGAGCTGGTGGGCTGGCGGACCGTTTATTGGTGGCGGTGGTAGCTCGGGCGGCGGATTTGGCGGCTTTGGTGGCGGCGGATTTGGCGGTGGTGGTGCAAGTGGCGGCTGGTAACATTCGGTGCGCCTTGCAACTGGTATAATGGATTGATAACGAATATGGGGTTTTAGTGAATACGATTACATGCACGACGTGCGGCACTGATATTGAAGTCGATAAGGCGCTAGAGGGGCAGATTGAAGCACGCGTGCTTGCGGCTGAGCAACATAAACATAAACAAGAGATGGAAAAAATTCGCGAAGAAGCGGCGAAATATGTCAAAGCCGAACGCGATTCTGCCACCGAACTGGCAAAGAAGCAATTAGCGGGCGAAAAAGAGCTATTAAAGCAGCAACTTGACGCAGAGTTGGATCTTGCGAAAAAGAAACTCGAATTAGAACTGACAAGTTCACAGAAAAAGGCGGCGATCGAGCAGGAATCGCTTGTTAAGAATCTCCGCGAAGATGCTGAATCTGAAAAAGAAGCCAACAAGAAACTTCGTGAACAGTTAAGCGAGCTTATGCAATCGCTACGTGAGGAAAAACAGGCACGCGCTAACGCCGAATTGGATGCTCAGAAAAAGCTCGCCGAGGGCGAAGATAAAATTCGTGAAGATGTCCAGAAGGCTGCCGAAGAGAAATATCATCTACGTATTTTAGAGCAAGAGAAAAAATTGGCCGACACACAAAAAGCTCTTGAAGATGCGCAGCGCAAGGCGACCCAAGGATCCCAGCAGAATCAAGGTGAAGTATTAGAACTGGATCTAGAAAATCGCCTGCGCGAAGAATTTCCATATGATCAATTGGAAGAAGTGAAGAAAGGCCAGCGCGGTGCTGATATCAAACAGATGGTGAATAATCAGCTGGGTGTCGGTTGCGGTGTGCTTTTATGGGAAACAAAGAATGGCAAATGGCAGCCAGCTTGGGTGCCAAAATTCAAACAGGATATTCGTGAAGCGGGGGCGAATATCGGGGTGATCGTCTCGCACGAAATACCGGCAGACATGGGTGACATGAAACACTTAGAGGCGAACTTGTGGGTCGTCAAGCCGAGGCTTGCGCCGGTTCTTGCCGCCGCTTTACGTACGACAATCCTACAAGTCGATGCGGCGAATAAAATGAACGCCGGCAAGGATGCTAAGATGGAGGCGCTGTACCAGTTCTTAGTTGGTCCAGAGTTCCGTCACCGCGTAGAGGCGATCGTCGAAAATTATGGCACGCTCCAGGCGGAAATCGAAAAAGAAAAGCGGGCTGCAGCGCTGCGTTGGGCGCACCAGGAGAAGGCGATTCGTGCGGTTATTGATAATACGATTGGTATGTACGGTGATCTGCAGGGGATTACAAGCCGAGCGTTGCCGGTCATTAAATCATTAGAGCTTGACGATGAGGAGATCGAAGAGCCACAGCGCCTGCTGTAATCCCGTTGAGTTTTTGTTGAATTTTTTACTGACGTGCCACTGACCGCTACCTATACTAGGCAGGTAGTAATGCAGAGGAGGTACGATGAACGACAAAAAAGACCAATATGCGATGCAGGATCCGACAAAGCAGTATCCAATGATGGATTTTCCCGAGCAGACGCAGCCCGAACCGGGTCTGGATTCAAAACTTGATCCGAGGGCCGATCATGGTGAGACGTCATATCACGGAACCGGCCGCTTGCAAGGACGTAAAGCGCTAATCACCGGAGCAGATTCAGGTATTGGTCGTGCTGTCGCGATAGCGTATGCAAGGGAAGGTGCTGACGTTGTCATTACTTATCTACCGAGCGAAGAGACTGACGCGCAGGATACGATGCGCTTTATGAAAGAGGCGGGGCACGGCGTCTATGGACTAGCGGGCGACCTAACTTCAGAAGATTTTTGCAAAGAGCTGGTAGGGTTTGCGGCAGACAAGATGGGATCAATCGATATTTTAGTGAATAATGC
>CBIHME010000085.1:0-3918 GCA_966210965.1 uncultured bacterium | reverse complement strand
TTGGTGGGTCTATTAGCTGATATTATCAATTTGCGCGGGAAGGGCACTGGTGTTGCAGGTTTGCGATCAGAGCTGAAGTTCACGATGATCTCCGTACTTGCGGTCGTCTTGGGCTTATGGTTTTTCAAGAATATTGGCGTCGATGCTGTACATTTGCCATTCCTTGGTGACTGGACGCTAGGATGGTTGATCGTGCCACTGTTCGCATTCGCTGTTGTTGCGACCAGTAACGCCGTCAATATTAGTGACGGGCTTGATGGATTAGCGGGTGGATTATTGACGATTAGCTTTGGTACGTTTGGGATTATTGCATTGTTACAGGGGCAAGTTGTTTTAGCGGGCTTTTGTTTTACGGTCGTCGGTGCGCTACTTAGCTATCTGTGGTTCAATATCTACCCAGCCAGGTTTTTCATGGGCGATGTTGGTAGCTTTGCGTTCGGTACCCGTCTTGGTGTTGTGGCGATAATGACAAATACGCTATTCCTCCTTCCTATAATTGGCATTATCTTTGTGATCGAAGCTGGGTCGAGTTTAATCCAGATTGTCAGCAAGAAGTTCTTTCATCGCAAGGTGTTCTTGTCCGCGCCAATCCATCATCACCTAGAGGCGCAGGGGTGGCCTGAGACGAAGGTCACGATGCGATTTTGGGTTATTGCGTGTATCGCGGGATTCTTAGGTGTACTGCTGGCGCTTGCTGGGGGGCACATTTAACGCTATGCAAAACGTTCGGCGTTCGGTGGGGAAGGTCAACGATGCTATTCGAGACGCGGTCGTGCGTCGTCACCGCCCCGATTATCAAATCATCCTATTTATGGGGCTCTTGATGCTTTTGGGCCTGATCGTGATGTATGCAATTGGCCCGCAACGAGCAAACGTGTTGAATAATTCCTACGGCACGGACTTTTATACAAGCACGTACTTTGTTATAAAGCAGGGGGCGAGTATCCTGCTCGCTATCGTGGCCTTTATCATTATGGCCACCGTGCCATTTGATTTTATCCGTCAAAATGCAAAAAAGATTTTATTTTTTGGATTAGGAGCCTGTGCTCTTTTGTATATTACGGGCAATATCCTACATTTGGATGCGATCGCAAAGTGCGAACTTGGAGGTGCCGCATGTCGCTGGTTTAACCTGGGACCACTTGGTAGTATTCAGCCTGCCGAGATATTGAAATTTGGTTTGCTGGTGTATGTTGCTGGTTTTTTGGGTATGCGCATTAAGCAGGGATTGATCAATGACATGGATAAAACGATCATTCCGCTGGGCGCTTTGATTGTGCTTTCTGTGGTCATTATCATCGGTATTCAGCAGGACATGGGAACTGGCCTTGCGATGCTTGCGATTATCGCCTGTATGCTCGTCGTTGGGGGGACAAACAAGAAAATCGGGGCGATGCTTATTGCTATCGGATTGCTCGGCGGGCTTTTGATGATTGCAATTGCGCCACACCGTATGGACCGCGTCACGACATTTCTTGCTGGCGACAGTTCGATGACTACGGGTGATGCGGATGCTAATTATCATATCAATCACGCTAAAATTGCAATCGGTAGCGGTGGTTTTACGGGGGTTGGTATCGGCAATAGTGTTCAGGCGACAGGGTATTTACCTGAGGCGATCAATGATTCCGTTTTTGCGATCATGGGTGAGACATTTGGATTTGTCGGTCTGACGGTGATTTTATTATTGTTTACCGCACTACTGCTTCGGCTGTTGAAGATAACCGATCATTTGCCTGATGTATGGATGAAGCTGGCTGTTGCTGGTATCTTTGGCTGGCTGGCTTCTCATGTTATATTGAATGTAGCAGCAATGATAGGGGTGTTCCCGCTTACTGGCGTGACGCTTCCGCTACTAAGTTTTGGTGGAACAAGCATGATCTTTATTGCCGGAGCGTTAGGATTAGCATTTCAATTGTCACGATATACCGTTCACAGATCAACACATAAGGAGATGAATGATGAAAATAGTAGCAGTCGGCGGGGGGTCGGGCGGACACGTTACGCCGGTACTCGCCGTCGTTAATGAGCTTCACCGTACAGATCCAGCCTTAAAAGTGTGGTTTGTTTGCGATAAGGCCTTCGAAACGCAATCTCGCGGCATTATGAGCCGCGCCGACGTGCCTGTTCGAGTTTCAACGATTGCAGCGGGTAAATTTCGCCGGTACGCGCATCTGACGCTGTGGCAGCATCTTACTAACTTTCAGATCGTATCAAATAATATTATTGATACCGTAAAGATATCGATAGGTTTTTTGCAGTCAATCGTATTATTGCTGCGCGTACGACCCGATGTGGTGTTTGCAAAAGGGGGGTATGTTTGCTTGCCACTGGGTATCGCGGCGAAACTCCTCGGCTATCCTTTAGTTATCCATGATTCCGATACGCGACCCGGTTTGACTAACCGTCTGTTGGCACGGTATGCGACCACAATCGCTACTGGTTCGCCACTGGAAAACTATAAGTATGACATTCGCAAAAGTCACTATGTTGGGGTGCCAATCGGACCAGAATTTACTCCGATCGATGATCGCCAGCAGCGCCTGTACAAGCAGTCGCTTGGACTGGACGCTGATTTACCTCTGGTCGTCGCAACAGGGGGTGGACTGGGAGCGCATAGTATTAACACTGCCTTTGCACAAGCGGCTCGCGAACTGAGCGCTCAGGGTGTAGCGGTCTATCATGTTACCGGCAAAAAACATTTTGAGGACATCTCGGCCAAGGTGAGTGGCGTACCGCAGTACGTTGCTGTGCCATTTGTTTACGAAAATATGCATCAAGTACTTGGCGCTGCTGACGTTGTTGTTTCTCGAACGAGCGCGACATTTTTGCAAGAGTTGGCAGGTT
The DNA here is from genome assembly GCA_966210965.1 of uncultured bacterium. Taxonomy (GTDB): domain Bacteria; phylum Patescibacteriota; class Saccharimonadia; order Saccharimonadales; family Saccharimonadaceae; genus UBA6022. The sequence goes on along the minus strand of CBIHME010000085.1, from coordinate 1,071 downwards.
TGGGTAAAGCGGTTATCGCCGTTCCGGCAAAGCACCTTGGCGACCAGCTGAAGAACGCTGAGGTGTATCGCGCCGCTGATGCTGCGCTGTTGATGACGGACGATGAGATACAAAGCGGTAATAATTTAAAGAACGCTATCCAGCGCCTGATAAGCGATCCTAATCTTAGGGTGGGGCTTGGCGAGCGCTTACATGCCTTTGCGCGCCCGAATGCGGCCAAGGAGCTTGCAAGACTGATTCTAGACGCTGTAAAATAAGCATAAGTTTGTTACAATTACAGTAGTAAGTTTATGGCATTATTCTCTAAAAAACAGCCTGATATTCCACGGCGTCGGCAGGACGGTGTTTCGAGTGTATCCACACGCGCTACGGAAAACAGCCTGGAGGAACGATACGCCTTTCGGCGCAATCGGACGCTTACGGGCAGTGCGTCTTCCCAGGTAGTGAGTACGAGTGAATCTAACGCACAGCTAAAGTCTGCGCGCGTACAGGTTCATGAGCTTGCCCAACGACGACGTCACATCTCGGGTATATTGGCCCTGGTTTTATTAGGCGTCGTTCTGTTTTCTTTTCTCGTATTTCAGTTTACTGCCCAGTTAGTCGTGCGCACGTCGGATGTTTCTCGATCACTGGGGCCTGTATATGAAAAAGCGATCGACGAGTATTTTGCTCGACAGCCAATTGAGCGATTGCGGTTTTTGTTGCGAGAAGACGCGCTAAATGATTACGTACAGACGGTCGCGCCTGAAGTTGCATCCGTAAAATCAGATGGTTTTGCAGGCCTGGGCCGCTCATTATTTATCGTCGAGATGCGTCGCCCTATCGCGGGCTGGAGTATCAGAGGTGTCCAGCATTACGTGGATGCATCAGGCGTGTCATTTGTATACAATCACTACAGTAAGCCGCAGGTGCAAATTATCGATAATAGTGGCATTCAGGTAGAGACTGGTCAAGCGGTTGCCAGTAATCAGTTCTTAGGTTTTGTTGGTCTTGTAGTTGGTCTTGCGGGTGCTCAGCAGCATACGGTCACGCAAGTCATTATTCCCCAGGGAACAACGCGTCAAATTGAAT
>CBIHME010000084.1:0-3974 GCA_966210965.1 uncultured bacterium | reverse complement strand
ATTGGCAACATGCCGTATGGCTGCTTGCCATTGCGGCGTTCATTTCTCTCCTCGCACTCATAACGTCGATGATAGGCTTTCGCCGCCTGTTCTATCACGAAGAGAAGATGCGTACGACATTGATTGAGCGAGCGATGCAAGCACTCATGCAACATAGCGACCAATTCTTTGCCAGCCGCAAAGTCGGGACACTATCAGGCGACGTTAACTCTTTTAGTAATTCGATCATGAGCTTCCTGGACGTTATATTCTTGTCCGCAACGGGCATTATCGTTAACTACGTCGCCAGCCTTATTATCATCGCAGTTATGTCCCCGATACTACTGCTCCCGCTTGGAGCGGTCACCGGATTGATCGTATGGCGAAGCTTGATCGGCACTGCTAACCGCGGACCGATCCGCCATAAACGAAAAGTACTGACCGCCCAACTAAACGGCACGGTCGCTGATATTTTAGGCAATCACCAGATTGTGCGATATTTTGCATCCCGTCAGCGTGAAGTCGACCGCGTCCTGCGCGACAGACTCGTCATTCAAAATATCGCCAGCGACGAAATTAAGATCATCGAACGCGAAGCGGCAGTTCGTCAAGGAATGCTGTTTACCTTCCAAATCATTACAATGGGCGTTTGTATTTGGCTATACGCCAACAACAACGTATCAATCGCAGCATTGATCTTTGCCGTCACGTATCTTGGCCGATTAACCAGTTCGCTATTTGATATCTCCCCTATTATTCGCAACCTCGAACAGGCGTTTCTTGATGCCGCAAATATAACCGACATCCTACAAGTACAGCAGGATGTTCTCGACGCCCCTAACGCCAAAGACCTTCGTGTATCGGGTGGTGGTGTCGAGTTTACTAACGTTAACTTTTACTACACCGACAGCGCACAGGATGCAGTCATTAAAGATTTGTCGCTCCGTATCGCTCCTGGCGAACGGGTTGGCTTGGCCGGTCATAGTGGGGGCGGTAAAACAACCCTAACGAAATTACTGCTTCGCTTTGCCGACGTCACTGATGGCGCAATACTTATCGATGATCAAAACATCAGCCATGTCACCCAGGAAAGCTTACGTGCCAACATTGCATACGTACCGCAGGAGCCGTATTTATTCCATCGCAGCTTGCGCGACAACATCGCCTACGCACGACCTACTGCGACCGATGCCGAAATACTGCTCGCCGTCAAGCGAGCTAATGCCGATGATTTTATCGCCACATTACCTGAAGGCCTAGACACGATCGTCGGTGAACGTGGCGTCAAGCTATCCGGCGGCCAGCGCCAGCGTATCGCGATTGCGCGCGCCATATTAAAAGATGCGCCAATCTTGATTCTGGACGAAGCAACCAGCGCGCTAGATAGCGAGAGTGAAAAGCTCATTCAAGACGCACTCGAAAAGCTAATGAAAAACCGCACTTCAATCGTGATCGCTCATCGCTTGTCAACGATCGCAAAACTCGACCGTATTATCGTTCTTGGTAATGGCAAGATTATCGAAGACGGTACCCACGATTCTCTTCTAAAGAATAACGATACCTACGCAAGGCTTTGGTCTCACCAAAGTGGTGGCTTCATTACAGAATAACCACAAGCACTTGACTTTTAGGTACAAAAGAAGTATCATCCCCCTAAGCAGACACTTCCGGACCATTCCGTGAGGCTTACGATTAGCCCTATCCGACGTATCGAAGCGCTTACCCGTTCATTCCTATTCATTTCTGGGGGTCTCAGATGTTTAAATCCGATGCGAAATACTTCAACCGCAAATGGCGCAATCCTGACGCCGAACGTCGCTGGAGTGCAGCTGACAAAAAACAGCAGGCACAGTACAGTGAGCGTTGCGACAAACTCGCATCGCTTATCGCGCGCACCGTCGAACAACGGCACGTCAACGGGTATCTACACGCATCCGACATATGGACCTTGCTTCTCCAGCTAAAGGAGGAGGTAGACCGCATGCCCGGAGGCTTCAAGATGCGCCAACCGTGGCCGGATCGACCCGGGACCGAAGGTGAGCGTGCTCAGTTTATGAGCGATGCTGTCAAACGCGCACTCGGCCGAAACCTCATCAAGATCCATCCAGACTCAGATCAGTCGCTGTTTTGGCTATACGTTGAACACAAAGCCCCCAAATGGCTCGTGTTTCGCGGTGACGGCCAGGTGATCGCCATTTATGGCCCCACAAAGGAAGAACTGACGATTCCCGAGGAAGGCTTCGACGCCTACCCTGAACGAACGCTCACCGACCATCAGTTGCGGCGTTTTCGCGACTGGGGAGAGCCCGTTGATCTGAGTGCCTGAAATGAACATGGTCGGCGTATTCTAGGCAGTTGCCTAGAATACGCCGACCTTTTCAATGTCATCTAAGCTTCGCTAAATGCTTGCTTTAATTCTGCGAGCGTATACTCGCGTCGATTGTGGACGAAATAAATCTCTCGACCATCCCGTAGCGTAAAATCACCTGAAAATCCCAGAACCGTACGAAGGTCATATTTTCGAACAACTGGTTTTCCGTTTTGGTAATGAATCGCAAGATTTCCGGTTCCCGTTGCGATAACCGACGGTGCATTATCGAGAATACGCTGTCGATCGTGATCGGATATATATTGTTGGCGCTGAACGTCGAGCAGCTGCAGATTAACGTCAATCATTGGCATATCCAATAAGCCGATTGGTGTCGCCTGGCGCAAAAATCTAATAAGATCATCTTGCGTTAATTGCGGCACATCCTCGTAGGTCAGATGATTCAATAGTTCAAGCTCTCTTTTAATTTCACGCAGTCGGCGCTGTTCAAAACCCGGTTTTTCTAGTGCATGCGCAACTAAGAATTCTCGCACCTCAGCGTCAGGCTCGGCTGGGATGCTTTCGATTAGACCGATGTCGACACCATTGAGGTGTCGACGAACAAGCCGCTGAGGGCGGCCGTTGTGCCATACGATGTCACCTGTTGGTCGTAATTCCGATTGTTTCAATGCTGATTTACCAAGCGCACGTATATCATCGATAACGGTTACTGATTCTAAGATTTCCTTGGTTTGCTGCACGCCCTTGACGTACTTTTCGATTTGACGACCATTGCCGGCAACCAGGGCATGCTTACCCATAACGACACTGCGGTTACTTAGCGAACGCCGCTCCTTGTCACGAATACCAATCCCCTGATACATACCCTCGCCCGCAAATTGATACATACCATCTGGCATACCTGCGTAAATACAGCTTTTTATCTGAGCACATTCTTCCTGACTTGGTGGAATCAATTCATCAAACGAGCCGTCAGCCTTGCGAACGGTCCGCCAATACGTCTCGCGTGCTCTTTCCACATTCTTCACATCAAGATCAAGTCGCTGAAGCTTTGCCTGATTGGTCTCGTGCTGAATAGCGGTAAAGATATCAAGCTGCGCAATCAAATCAGAATCGCGATCAAGGACAACATCCTTCCATCGTCGACCATTATCCAGGGTAAATAACGGCAAACCGCCCACTTCCTGGGCGCTCACGATAGCCGCCATATACGACCTGACTTGCTGTGAGTACTGATCAGCTTCGACCATCATACGTGCCGACACAGCACTTAATGGGAACTCACGCATTCGGCGACCAATCGCAGTGATTCTGTTGTCATCGTCAAACGCCCCAAGAATACGAAGCGACTCTTTCGCGTATTCAACAACGTCATTCCGCACCGGATGCGGAATCTTCCAGTCAGAAAAATCAATGCCCATACTTGCCGTCATCAGCACTTCATCGATCGGATCGATTCGCTGCGATGCCGGCTGCTCATACTCGTCACGATCGGCAAATGAAACAAACGGCATATCCTCATCCATTTTCACCAAGTCATACCAACCTGGCGCCAGACGTCCGGCACGCCCAGCCCACTGCAAACAGTCCGCCTTTGACGTGACGAATAGCGGAAGATGCTGCTTGTAACCTGCGTCTAAATCCTCATGCCGGGCATAACCACAAT
>CBIHME010000083.1:0-4006 GCA_966210965.1 uncultured bacterium | reverse complement strand
CAATGTCGCTCGTAAGCTGCCGTTATACAATGCCGCCGCTGGATGATAGAGAGGGATGATCATGAGCGCATCGCCATCAATTTCAACCTCGTGCGGCTGGCCGTGAATATCGCCAATGATCTTACCCGGCAAAAAATATTCAATAATATGGCTACCTAGCGTAATCACTACTTTAGGTTTGATAATCTCTAACTGCTTTAGTAAATACGGCATAAATGCCTGCTTTTCAGATGGTTTTGGGTCGCGATTATTAGGTGGTCGGTATTTGACGACATTTGTAATATAGACGTCGCTACGCTGCAACCCCGCCTGCGCGAGCATCTCATTTAGAAATTTGCCAGAAGCCCCGACGAACGGGAGCCCCGACTCATCTTCCTTCTTGCCTGGTGCTTCCCCAATAAAAACGATGTCCGCGTCCAGATTACCATCACCCATAACTAGCTGTGTTGCCTGTTGCACAAGATCAGCGCAGACATTCCGTTCAAGGATGTCTGTCCGTAGTTGGTCGAGGTGCGCTTGTTTTACGTCATTCATCTCCTATTAGAATATCACTTCATGGCGCGACGTTTTTTGATCTGTGCCCAAATTTTTGGGATAACCCAACGGACAATACTGAGAAAAATAGTTGAACGAAGTAATTTTGGTAACATAAACGGCCTCCTTGCCGCTTTTATAGTACGTGACTTTGCGAAGGGAGGCCGTAATGTATGTTACAGTTTACCGCGATCTATGATTCGATGTTGCGAATACTGAGACTTAGTCGGCCGCGCTCGTCGATACCGACAAGTTTAACTGGCAGGATCTGGCCTTCGTGCAGAACATCTTCCACCTTTTCAACCCGCTCGTTTGAAAGCTCGCTAATATGGACCATTCCGTCAATCCCTGGCATGATGTTAATAAAAGCACCGAAGTCTTTAATACTAACCACTTTACCTTCGTAAATCTTGCCGACCTCTGGCTCTTCAGTCAAGGATTTGATCCAGTTGATCGCTTTTTCGATATTGCTCGTATCGCTGGCGGCAACAGTAATCAAACCATCTTCCTTTATGTCGATCTGCGCACCAGTTTCTGCAGTGATTTTATTGATGACTTCACCACCCTTGCCGATAACCGCACCGATCTTGTCAGGGTTGATCTTGATCTTTTCGATACGCGGCGCGTATGGACTCAGGGTTGGTTTTGGCGCAGCAATTGTCGTCAACATATGCGCAAGGATATGTGCGCGACCCGGTTTTGCCTTGGTAAGTGCCTGGCGAAGGATTTCAACCGGCAGGCCATGAACTTTCATGTCCATCTGGATCGCCGTAATACCCTTTTCGGTACCCGTCACCTTGAAGTCCATATCACCTGCGAAATCTTCGGCATCAGCAATGTCAGATAATACGTACGGCGTATCACCATCCATCATCAATCCCATCGCAATACCAGATACAGGCGCTTTGAGTGGCACACCGGCATCCATTAGTGCAAGAACCGAACTACATGTCGCTGCCATCGAAGTCGAACCGTTCTGACTCATAATTTCAGTCACCGAGCGAATAGCATAGGGGAATTCTTCTTCGGTTGGCAGAACTGGCATGACAGCACGTTCGGCTAGATAGCCGTGACCGATTTCACGGCGGCCCGGCGAACCAAGGCGACGCACTTCACCGACCGTATAACCTGGGGCGTTGTAATGGTGCATGTAGCGGCGCTCACCGTCGTTTACTTCCATTGTATCAATCATCTGCGCGTAGCTAAGCGGCGCAAGCGTCACAACGTTCAATCCCTGGGTGACGCCACGCGTAAATAGCGATGACCCGTGTGTGCGTGGCAAGATGCCAATTTCAGAGCTCAGCTGGCGGATTTCATCAAGCTGGCGGCCGTCTGGACGTAAGTTATGCTCGACAATACCACGGCGAACGTCTTTATGTAGCGCCATCGTAAAGGCTTCGTCGTATTCACTACGGAGTTCTTTATAGTCGTCAGCACCGAACTTTTCAGCCATGGCATCGTGGAATTGATCACGGAGGGTCGACACCAGCTCGTTACGCTCTGGGTATGGCTTGCGAAGGTCTTCACCTAATTTGTCAGCCATCCACTCATCGACAACCGTCTGAAATTCTTCGTTAGGCAAAATTAATTCATACTCAAGTGCGGTAACGCCGACTTTCTCGACTAGCTCTTTTTGCAAAGCGATTGCTGGCTGGTACTGATCGAACGCCCAAGCAAGCGCATCGGCAACAAGATCTTCGCTGACTTGATTTGCGCCAGCTTCGACCATCGTAATACCACCTTCGATACCTGCAACCACAAGATCAAGGTCGCTAGCGTCGCGCTCTTCAGGTGTTGCAAAAGCTTTGAATTCACCGTTGACATGCGAAACACGCAGACCAGCAACAGGACCGTCAAACGGTGCGCCTGTCAGGCTAAGCGCGGCGGATGCGGCGATCATTGCAATCATGTCGGGACGGAAGTTTGGATCCATCGAAAGGACGGTTGCAACCGTTTGGACTTCTTGGCGGTAGCCTTTAGGAAATAGCGGACGAATCGGACGATCGATCAAGCGGCCAATCAAGATCGCTTCGTCACTAGGGCGACCTTCGCGCTTGATGAAGCGACTGCCACTAATCTTGCCCGCTGCATAAAACTTTTCTTCGTAGTCAATCGACAACGGGAAATAATCCATGCCGCTAATTGATTTTTTGCTGACCATAGCAGTACCGAGCACGACGGTTTCACCGTAAGTCACCAGGACTGATGCGCTCGTGCGGAATCCGACGCGATTCACTTCTAGTTTTAGTGGCTTACCACAAAGATCAGCGGTAACAGAAATAATTTCCTTACCGGTTGGGTTAATAGTAGACATAAATGCCCTCCTTCTTTTGCACTCACCTTTGATTTGAATTGGCGAATAAGTAACGGGTGCAGATTTTCTAGGCTTAGAAATACTGTATCCACCACTTAGACCGCCTGTGCGGTGAGCGTTAGATCTATTATACCCTACTATCCACTCGTCATGCCTGTCTTTCGTGTCATAATACTTGCAAGTTAATATGTTTGGTGGTTAGATATATGTGTCGGAATCGTTCCTACGCGCACGTTAAAAAGGTGGATTATGCAAGATATTAACTGGGTCCAAGCCCTCATAGGTGGAATAGCGATTTTTATCAGCAGCATCCTCATCAACGGCGACAGGAAGAAGGACGGCCTCACGCCAAAATTTTCTGTCAGAATCGTCGCCATCGTTCTAGGGTCGATTGGTGTGCTTTTGTTTTTCTGGGCGCTACCTATCGTTGGATTCGAACAAGCGCTTGCGCTTGCGTTCCTGACCCTTTTTGTGGGATCGCTCGTGTCCATGGGAGCAAATGGAAGAGGCGCAACGATCGGCGGCTTGGTTGCCGCTATCGTATTTGGCGTTATCCTCGCCTCGATTGTCTCCTCCCTCCCGCAGGAGTCGTTTATTCGGCAGTTTCTTACTACGATCGCCGATGGAGCAAGACTCCTTTGGGGTCCGGTTCAAACTTGGTGGGAAAATACCTTTTAATCTCACCTGCCGACCGGCCGTAACTATCCGATACCGTGGTGCGGATGCATCTGAATATCCACTGCGACAGCAGCTGTTGATATCCAGATGCATCCGCCCTCATCAATTCACAAGCATACTTTGACGCACTCTCATGGGGTGCTTTTTTATTTTGTACTAGCGAACGTCGCGGCGTCGGAAAAGTAACGCGCTAGCGAAAAGCATTAAGATGATAATTGCACCATACACAAGCACGTCTGTTAATACAATTTCCGACTTGGCAATCGTTACCGCAGGGAAATAATGGAGTAACGAGATGGCCTCGTATGTCTCTAACCAGTCAACGGATTTTGCGAACGTCGTCAAAATGAAACTACCGACGGCGACGATCACCCCAACCCCCATCGTTATGCCGCGTCTGCCGGTCGCCATGCCAATACAAAATACAATAGACGCCAAGCAAACGGTCAATCGCCAAGTCATCGCGCATAGTCTGGCAAT
>CBIHME010000082.1:0-4014 GCA_966210965.1 uncultured bacterium | reverse complement strand
CTGATATATAGTACTAAAATATGTCGGTAAATGCAAGTATCACTAAGGTAATGATACTCCGCGCAATGAGTATCAGCTACTTTGTCGAAAAGGTAAAGATCTTGAGGGTGCGAGTGAGTGTGTTGTCATTTGGCCAGCGTTCGGCGGAATCTACGAGGATTACCCAAACGATGTTAGCAAAAATGACGAAACTAACGCCAAGATTTTGCAGTATTATTGCCTCTTCGAAGTTGATAAGCCCGAAACCCCAGGCGGCGTAAGCGAGCACAATCGCAGCAACAATCGGAATAACGATGCGTTTCATGAACCGTGATTTCATACAGACTCCTTGTGTCGTGGTGACATTGCGCGGAGTAAATATACTATACAACCATTTGTTCACTCGATCAATACTAGTAAAAGCTACCGAGTGGCGCGCCGCAAGATGTATCGCCCAAACGAGCGAAGAAATGCCTCTTCTTCTTCGCGAAGGGGGAGTCTTTCGGCGTCAGACCGAATTCGATTAATCTGCCGGCGTCGAAAGTTCATGCTTTGCATTCGTGCGAGTAATGATGTGTAGTGATGTAGCTCTAATTGCGAATTATGTTCGGGTTGTGGCGCTGCCGGAATCAGTTCGCCTCGCATTGAGCCTGTCAAATCGATATGTTCGGGAACGTTCGTATGATAGGCGGGCTCGACTAAATATGCCTGTCCGAATTCCCTGCTTTCATCGTCGTGGACCCATCCCGCTGCTGTGGGGCTGAAATTGATGTTATGTTGCTTTAGGATATGTGAGGCATTATCGACGATCAGGGTACTATTTCGTATCCCACGAGGCAGCCTACCGCCAGGTAGTGTGAGGATATTGCCGCTACTTTGCTCCGGTGTCATAAGAATGTAAAGCGGGGTCTGATGCATACTCGGCGTACTCTGTGGCTCCGGCTGTCGCGGACGTAGATGATCAGTTGTTCGTTCCAATGTGATACCTCCCTAGGATGATGATTGCAAAAAAACACCTCCCGGAGGAGGTGTTGAAGTAACTAAACTTTGGTAACTTGCAGTGCGTCCAGTTCGACTGGGGTGTCGCGGCCAAACATGCTGACCATAACTTTGATCTTGCCCTTTTGGGTGTCGATTTCGCTGATGGCGCCGTCGAAGCCTTTGAATGGCCCATCGGTGATACTAACCACTTCACCTTCTTTGAAATCGATCTGATGCTTTGGATCTTCCACGCCCATGCGCTTCTTGATTTTAGCAATTTCGCTGTCAAAGACTGGCGTTGGTGTTGTGTCAGTGCCGACAAATCCGGTGACGCCAGGTGTGTTGCGGACGATGTACCAAGTTTCGTCGGTTAGCTTCATTTCTACTAGCGCGTAACCTTGGAAGATTTTCTTTTCAACAACTTTACGCTTGCCGTTCTTGATTTCAATTTGCTTTTCTTTTGGTACCATGACGTCGAAAATCTTGTCAGCCATGTCAACCGCGTTAATTCGCTGTCGGATGCTATCAGCAACTTTTTCTTCATATCCGCTGTATGTGTGAATCGCATACCATTGTCGTGTGCTATCGTATCGGTTTGTTGACATATGTTTCCTTTATCCTAGAATTAGTTCAAATAAATATTTAAATAGTGCGTCGAGCAACAGGATCATAACGACGAAAAAAATCGTAAATCCAATTAGTGCTACAGTTAAGCTCCATGTAGCTTTTCGATTTGGCCATGTCACTTGCTGCAACTCGTACCATGCGCCTTTGAAGTAGCCGCCGAGTGCGATAAATGGTGATGCCATGCCTTTAATGAAGTGCGGGCTGTTCGATTGTTTTTTTTGTCGTTTTGCTTCAGGCTTGGATGCCTTGGCAGGTGTTTTAGCTTTAGCTGCAACTACTTTTTCAGTATCACTCGCAGTAATACGGGTCACTTTTGTCTGACTCGTCGCTTTCTTTGCTGCTGGTTTTTTTGCCTTTGTTGCCAAAGTAGTAACTCTCCCAAATTAAATAGTCTGCTCGTTGGCAGACTGTCAAGTACCACTATAACGCGCTACCCCTCGGGCGTCAAGCGTGATAGGATGAATGTATCGTGATTATAGTTATTTACACCATCCTTACTGTTTTATTAGGCGCTCTATTATTAACCTTCGCTTTCCGTCTCGAGCTCGCACTGAAACGTTTTCGAATTCGCAAGAACTATACGCCCGCTATTGAGGCGCCAAGCGTCAGCGTGTGCGTGCCTGCTCGCAACGAGACGCACGCCATGACGCAGTGTTTAGAGCGAGTGCTTGCGAGCGACTACGCCAAGATGGAAATAATCGTATTTGATGACGAGTCTTCTGATGATACGTCAGTCCTTATTAATTCGTTCGCGCATGCGGGGGTACGTTTTGTGCCAGGAACGCCGCTCCCAGAAGGATGGTTAGGTAAAAACCATGCACTTGAGGTGCTGGCGCGTGAAGCAAGTGGTACGTATATCATTTTTCTAGATGTGGATACCTATATTCAGCCGAATACGATCAGTCAATTGGTCAGTTATATGATCAGTGAAGAGCTTCAGATGACGTCGGTTATACCAAGTCGCAATGACGCGTGGCGCCCTAGCGTGCTGTTTGGTCATCTGCGTTATTTTTGGGCGCTACTGTTCTCCCGTGAATCATTACCGGCAACTGCAAGCTCATTATGGATGATCAAGCGTCATACACTTTTAAATATCATCGGCGGGTTTGTGTCGCATAAGGCAGAGGTTGAGCCAGAATCACGCATAGCGGCACTGATCGGCACAAAGGCTTATCACTGCTTGATCGACAACAAAGTACTTGGGGTAAGCTACGAAAAGAAGTGGCAGTCCCAGCGAGAGACGAGCCGCCGATTGCTTTACCCAATGACGGGCGGCGTCTGGTGGACTGGTGCTTTTGGATTGCTTATTTTGATGCTACTAAATACGCCATTGCTATTGGTCGTTAGCGGTATTGTCGTCGATTGGTCGCGATTTCAGACGCTCGGCCTACTCTACCTTATCTTGTTTGCGGGGCTATATGCGCGTTATACCTATACAGTATGGGGGCGAAACTGGTGGGTTGCTGTATTTGTTTGGCCAATTGTGATCGTTCAAGAGACTATCTTATATATGCAGAGTCTTGTCGGCTACGCCAAAGGATCAATTACGTGGAAAGGTCGTCCCGTGCAATCACCAAGGCGCGCCAAGCAGTCGACTAGTGTAAGCTAATGATACGTCCGAGTTTTATTATTTATCTTTAAGATCAAAGCTGAAGGACGAGCCGTGATTGAGTCGGCTGTTAAGCTGAATTTTTGTTCCTAGCTTCTTTGCAAGTTTGACTGCCACGTACAGTCCCAAGCCAGTTCCGCCCGTCTCGCGCGTGCGATAATCTTCGGATCGATAGAACTTTTTAAAGACCTTTTCTTGGTCGGCTTTACTGATGCCAATCCCCGTATCTTTCACTTCGAAAGTCAAGATGTTATCTTTTTTGTGCGCACGAAGCGTCACGCCACCTTCTTTCGTATACTTAATCGAATTTGTAATAAAGTTTTGCAAAAGCTCATGCAGATACAGACGGCTCGCCATGATGGTTCCAAGGTGGGGGCCTGCGTCTAGATTAAAGCGAAGACCTTTCTTGGCGGCTTGTGGAGCGTACTCCCCAAACAAATCATTTACCATTGCTTTGACATCGATTTCCTCTTCGGCATCAGCCACGCCGCGTTCAGCTCGAGAAAGCGTACTGAGATCATTCACCATTTTCGCCAAAAAGATTACTTGATCATGCGCGGTATTTACTGCTTCTTTCAATTTTGGCTTTGCAATGTTTGGCCGATCCATCATAAGTTGGACATTACTGATCGTACCCTCGGCAATAGTGATCGGTGTTCGCAGCTCATGGCTGACGACGCTGATGAATTCATCCCGCTCTTCCTCAAGGCTTTTTGCTTTTGTGACGTCGCGCAAGATGAGGATATAGCCATCTTGAGTATCTGCCTCCTTTGATACACTATAGCTGCTACGAATCGGCGAATAGGTTATTTCGAGGC